>JANPKE010000287.1:0-2777 GCA_031425875.1 Nitrospirota bacterium | reverse complement strand
GACCCGTCATTAGTAGAACGGCTGACCGACGCACTGTGCGCTCGTACACCGTGCAAGGTTCTTTCCATTTCTTCTCAAACGGGCGAGGGACTCGAAGCCTTGAAGTCCGCCATTCACTCACAATTTGTGAAGCCGTCCTTTGAACCTCGCGATGGTGTCGTTGTCACTCACGTTCGGCATCGTGCGGCGCTCGAGCGTGCGGAGGCCTCACTCAATGACGCACTGGCCTCGGTCCAACAGGGCATAGAGCCAGAATTTGTTGCGGTCGATCTCCGTGGTGCCACTGATGCGCTCGGCGAGATTGTTGGAACCATTACGTCTGACGAAGTGTTGGATGAGATTTTTTCAAAGTTTTGTATCGGCAAGTAGAGGGACCAATGGCCATCGCATTTGACGTCATCGTTGTGGGAGGCGGTCATGCCGGCTGCGAAGCTGCGCTGGCTGCGGCCCGAATGGGTGCGAACACCTTGCTGCTGACGATGGAGCTGAGCCGAATCGCGCAGATGTCGTGCAATCCTGCAGTCGGTGGGATCGCTAAGGGACACCTCGTGAAAGAAATCGACGCGATCGGCGGTGAGATGGGGCGAAACACGGATCGCGCCGGGATTCAATTTCGATACATCAACACAAGCAAAGGTCCTGCAGTGCGGGCGTTGCGCGCCCAATGCGACAAATCGCTGTATCGCATGGCGATGCAGGAAACGATGGGCTCGCAAGAGCATCTGACGCTTGCGGAAGGAGTCGTGGACCGATTGCTCGTGGCTGGAGGTACGGTTACCGGGATTGTGACGGGCTCAGGCGAGAGGATCGATGCCAAGGCAGTCATACTAACATCAGGTACTTTCCTTAAGGGTCTTATCCATATCGGTCTCAACCATTTCCCCGCCGGTCGCGCCGGTGAAGCTTCAGCTGAACACCTTTCCGATTGCATGCGGGATCTTGGATTTGAGGTCGGCCGGCTCAAGACGGGGACCCCACCCCGACTGGACAAGGCAACGATTGATTTCTCCGTGATGATTCCTCAGCCCGGTGATTCCCCTCCCCCTCCTTTCTCCTATCGGACTCAACACATCACGACCAGACAAGTTCTCTGCCATTTGACCTATACCAACCGAGAGACACACGACATCATTCAAAAGAATCTCGATCGTTCCCCCCTGTATAGCGGTGTCATCGAATCAACCGGGCCTCGGTACTGTCCCTCCATCGAGGATAAGGTCGTACGTTTTGCTGAAAGGGAACGCCACCAGATTTTTGTTGAACCTGAAGGGTTGGACTCGATCGAATTTTATCCGAACGGCATTTCAACCAGCCTGCCGGTTGATGTCCAGGCCGCTATACTGAAAACAATCCCTGGATTAGAGCAGGCCAACATACTCAAACCTGGCTATGCGATCGAGTACGATTATTTTCCCCCTCGCCAACTCTACCGAACACTCGAAACAAAACAGGTCGCTGCCCTCTATCATGCCGGACAAATCAATGGGACCTCCGGGTATGAGGAAGCAGCGGCGCAGGGCTTGGTTGCCGGTATCAATGCCGTTCTGAAGCTTAGAGACAGGCCCCCTCTCATCCTGGACCGATCCCAAGCCTATATCGGCGTACTCATCGATGATCTCATTACAAAAGATGCCTACGAACCGTATCGAATGTTCACCTCGCGAGCTGAGTATCGATTGCTTCTCCGCCACAACAATGCAGACCTTCGACTCATGCCAGTTGGATACGACGTCGGTCTGATTCCAGATGAAGCATACGAGAGGTTCTTGCGGAAGAGACGTTTGATTGAAATGGAGATCGAGCATCTGAATACAGCCAGACCCTCATTCACCGAAGAAATCCGTTTGCAAACCAAAGGCACGTATCTCGAAAATGCCTCGTCTGCCATGACCATGGCACAGCTTCTTCGCCGGCAGGAAGCGAGTTATCAAGAACTCCTTGAAGCTTTTGGGATGCCAGTCATTCCCGAGATCGAAATTGGCGAAGAAGTCGAGCTCCAGATCAAGTACGAAGGCTATGTACGTCGGCAGATCCAGCAAGTTGAGAAATTCAAGAAGCTTGAGCAGAAATTGATTCCTTACACATTTGATTACAATTCAATTTCAGGATTTTCAAGGGAAGTTCGAGAGAAGTTCACTAGAGTAAGACCTGAGACCGTGGGCCAAGCATCGAGAATATCTGGGGTGACTCCAGCTGCCATATCCTTACTTCTGGTTGCGATAGAAAAAAGTAGGCGTCAATTACCCCCTATACAGCAAGTAATTTCCTGAAATTCCATCGAACCAGCCTTTCCTATTGACCTCGCTCAAGCATCAGCGTAATTGTTCCACGTGGAACAATCGAGTTCGGCTTCAATACTACTGCAAGAAAGTTCTGCTGAAATCGGCGTTCCACTGAGTACCGAACAGGTACAACAGTTTATGGTGTACCTTGAACAGCTTCAGATCTGGAATCAATCATTCAATCTCACAAGTATCACGTTAAATGATGAGATTATTATTAAACACTTTGTGGACTCTCTTGCCGCGCTCCGAGCTGAAGCGGTCAAGGTCGGAGCCCGACTTCTTGACGTCGGTACCGGGGCTGGATTTCCAGGAATTCCTTTAAAACTCGCTCGATTAGATATACATATGACTCTCGTTGAGCCGGTAGCAAAGAAGGCCTCCTTCCTTCGTTTCATCATCGGTCTTCTTCGACTGGAAAATGTTGACATATTCGACGGTACTCTAGAGAGATTCTTGAACGAACGCATGCCATACGGATCGTTTGACTACTTG
>JANPKE010000286.1:0-7359 GCA_031425875.1 Nitrospirota bacterium | reverse complement strand
CTCAGGATCAAAAGGGGCGCTGTTCGGAGAACATGCCTAACCTGGTGCACAAGGACGTGCCATGCCATCTATAAGTTTCGGCGGACTCGGGAATGGAACGGATTTTGGACAAGTCGTCGATCAACTGGTCAAGATTGCGCAACTGCCAGTTGATCGACTGACCAAAAAGAAGTCGGGTCTCAGTACCAAGTTCACTGACCTGACCAGTGTGAGCACCAAAGTGGCGGCGTTCCAGAGTGCTGCTCAGGCGCTGCGGCTTTCGACATCCTTTGATAAGACGACGGCGTCTGTCTCGGATACCACGGTGTTGTCCGTCTCGGCCTCTTCGTCGGCTGCAGCGGGAACGTACAGTGTTCGGGTGCTTCAACTTGCGCAGACCCATCAAGTCGTGAGTAAGGCGGCTAAAGCGGTGTCTTCTGCAACGGAGGACATCGTCAGCGGAGGGTCGGCGACCTTTACATTTCGGGTGGGGTCCGGTGCAAACCAAACCGTGACTCTCGGGTCGACCGGGACTTTGACGGACCTGCGCGATCAGATCAACAACTTAGGGGCTGGTGTTACGGCATCATCGATCAATACAGGTACAGAAGCCGCACCAGCGTATCGGCTGGCTCTCACGGCGAACAATACCGGTAGTGCCAATGCGATTACTATTGTGGCGGATGGCACGGATTTGGACCTCCTGAACGGCAGCGGTAGCGGAGGAATCGACACACTGGCTGCGGCGCAGAATGCACAAATTCAGATCGGGGATCAGGCGCTCAATCCGCTGCCGATCGAGCGGAGCTCCAATACCGTATCCGATGCGATCACCGGCGTAACACTGACGCTCACGAAGACAACGGGAACTGGGACGGTTCAGGTGAGCCTGTCTCAGGACGTGAACGCAGTCAAGACGAACATCCAGGCCTTGGCAACGGCGTACAACGAGGTGGTGAAATTTATCAACGAACGGACCACCTACGACGCGACCACGAAGCAAGGCGGAGTGTTTTTCAACGAGTCATCGGCCAGAACGGTGTTGTCTCAACTCAGAACCGCGCTGTCATCCTCGGTTAGTGGCGCCACTGTGTATTCAGGTGTTGGGCAGATAGGTTTTAAAACCGGACGAGATGGAACGGTTACGGTCGACGACGGGCCACTGACCACCGCCTTGAGCACGAACTATAACGGGGTGAAGACACTCTTCAGTAATCAGGGATCGGGTACCGGCCTGGCCCAATCGCTCGTCTCCGCAGTTGATGCATTGAACGATGTCTCGGGTGGAGTGCTGACGCTTCGGAAAAACGGGTTGACGAGTGAAATTTCACGGATAGGAGACGACATTGCGCGACAAGAGGACTCCGTGAGTCGGTACGAGGAAAGACTGAGGCGTCAGTTTGCCGCGCTGGATGGGTTGTTGCGACAGCTTCAAGGGCAAAGCAGTTTTCTTCAATCACAATCTTCGTCCAAGCAATAACCAAACAGGGAAAAGCAGCCATGCTCACTCAGTACGCTCGTCAATATGAACAGACCCAGGTCGTCACGTCCTCCGGTGTTCAACTCATTGTCCTGTTGTACGATGGCGCCATCCAATCGATTGAACTCGCCCGGGCCGGGATCGAGTCGAACAATCCAAAGGACAAAGGCCGATTCCTCGGACGAGCCATTTCCATCATCGGGGAGCTCAACAGTGTGCTCGATTTCCAACAAGGTGGTGAGATTGCGCGTTCGTTACACCGTCTCTACGAGTATATGCTCAGCGAACTGGTCACGGCCAATGTCCGGAATGATGCGCGCCGGCTCGATGGCCCGCATCGTTGCCTGACCACGCTTCGCGAGGGGTGGCGGGAGATCGCGGCGCAGCAGACTCGTCTGGTTGGTGTCCGATGAATTCCACAGGTGGGAATACCCAGGCGGACATCGTGCGGCTCACGAAGGCTGCGGCGGAGGCGGCTGAGCGTGGGCAATGGGACGCTGTTGTGCGATGTTATGGTGAGCGTGGTGCCCTCTTGGCAGCTATGCAGACGCCGCTTCGAGAGGCGAGTGATTTGCTGAAGCTCGATGAACAGATCCGCGATCGTGTGCGTACCGTGCAAGCCGTGTTGGTATCGTTATTGGGAGAGACAACGGCGACTAAGCAGCGTCTTCAAGGTCTTCATCAACGACTCGGAGTGCAGCCTTCGACCCCGATGACCGTATCCATGAAGGCGTAGCAGAGGAGAACAGGAGCGGGCGATGGCCAAACAGACACCTTCCGATGCGAGCATGCTATCCGATGCATTGGCCAAGGTCACGCAGGAGTTGGCGCACGCTCAGGACGAACTGCAACAGTACCACCAAAGGCTTGCCGCGTTGCATCATCTTACTGATGCACTGGCGTCCTCCCCTGACGAAGAAGCGATCATCAAGGTTCTGACGAAAGGATTGCCGCCCCTGGTCGATCCCGTCATGGTCGGGGTTGCGAGATCAGATCGCAACCGCGTATGGATCTGGTCGGACTCCCAAAATCGGGAACAGGAGGCGCATGTGCGCCGGTACCTGCTTCGTAGACTCGGCCAATCTCCTTCTCACGATGCTGAATCGAGCGCTCCTCTGCGGGGCGGTCGTTCTCGGCATCTTCGACTCGTTCCACCGTCGGCGTCGCACGTGTCCATGCAAGAACAGGATTCCACACTGGGACAAGAGGTGTCTCTGGCTCTCGGATCGGAGGAGAGCGGCCTCCTCCTTGTTCAGCTGAAAGATCCAGATCGCTTTACTCCACGCGAACGAGAGGCGCTCGAGACAGTCGGTGCCGCTCTGTCGCTTGCCCTGCGTCATGCCGAGACACATCAGCGAGCAAGGACGGACGCCCTTCGGGACCCACTCACGGACGTGCTTAACCCTCACGCATTCGAGAGTGCGCTGATGCGGGAGTTGAGTGTCGGGCTTCGTTACGGTGTGCCGGCTTGTCTATTGCTGCTAGACTTGGATTTCTTCAGGATCGTCAATGACCGCCTCGGCCATACCGCTGGGGATCAGGTGCTCAAGATGGCAGCTGATCTCATGCGAGAGACGGTGCGTGACAGCGATATCGTCGGTCGATATAGAGGCAACACCTTCGCGGTCGTATTGCCTCATACCAATAGGCAACAGGCTCATGCTCTTGCCGAGAGGTTGCGAGAGCGTGTTGAGCGATACCCCTTTACGATCGAGGCCGGACAGGTCCGTACAACGGCAAGTATCGGCTTGGCTGCGGTTCCAGATAGTACCGTAGTGTCCATCGCGGAGTGGATGATGATCGGCGATGCCGCTCTGAAAGATGCAAAGGCCCAAGGTCGGAACCGCGTGATTCTTCATGCCCCAAAACCGCCGGGAGTTGCGTGCGCTATGGCACTGAGTTGTGCCGCATAACCTTGAAGGTGACCTGACCATGGCATCTCCCGTCTTGACACCGTCCGCCCCATCCACAGGCACCACCGATGACCGACGAGAATGGATCAGAATCGATGATCGGGTGCTGATGGAATATCGAATGCTGGCGTCGACAGGCGCCGCTGTTCCTGTCGAAGCTACCAACGCCACTCCAGAGATGATCTCTGCAGTCGTGACGCAGCCGACGGTAGATCTCTTCGCGCGCGCAGGAGAGTCATTGATCGACTCGCCGGTGCTTCCATGGATCATGAAAGTCGACTATCTACTTGAAGTCATCCTCAACTCATTGGCAATCAGCCATCCGACAAGTGTCACCATGGCGCGACCGATGGATGTCAATCTGAGCGGGGGAGGAGTGGGATTCGTCGCCTCTCGGGAATTCACTGCCGGTGAGCAGCTGGCAATCAAGATGATTCTACCGCCATTCAGGCTCATCCAGACCCTCACGAAAGTGATTCGTTCGGTCCCTCAGGCAGACGGACAAGGGTTTGCCATCGCTACCGAATTTGTCGACCTGAAGGCCGATGATCAAGAACACCTAATCCGCCACATTCTTCATACGCAAGCCGAACGATTGAGAGCCCGCCGGAAGTCCGTTCAGTAACATCTGATCATTGCTGGGGAGGGCGGCTATGCCGCTTGGGCAGGAGGGGCGGTGAGGAGTTGAAGCAGCGTCTCACCCGTCTTCACCAGCGCAACGGCGGCAGGAGAAGTGGGAGCGTGCTGAACCACTGGGATGTACGCACGTACCGCCTGTTCCATCGCCGGGTCATCTGGAATCTCACCAAGCAGAGTTAAGTCCCCGCCAACGTACTCTTTGAGTAGTTTCTTCAATTGGAGGACGTTGACGCGGGCACGTCCCGACACGCGATTGAGGATGAGGGCTGGTTGAAACGCTCGTAGCGTAGTTTCCGCGATCGTGCGACCGGACTCATCCGTCTTGCCCGCAACGTCCAAGACTTCCTCCACGCTGCTGTAATCACGGTTCGCGAGACCTTCCGCCAGGACATCCCGCATCACGAACATCGATAAGACACGACGAATCGCTGCCAGCTTGATGAACCGATAGAGATCCAGGACGGAGGTGGGGTCCGGGGTTGCCACCGCGACGTGATGGTCGGCCATCAGAAAAAAATCGAGCGTATGATAACTCGCTCCAGCTCCGATATCCACGACGATCACGTCCGCGCGGATATCCTGAAAATTTCGGATCAGGCGTTTCTTCTGTGAATAGGGCATGTTGGCCGTCGCCAAGGTGTCGCCGGTGCCTGGAATAATCCGCAAGTTCGGGTGAATGGGGAGAGGGTGAGCCAGATCATCCAGCTGCTCGATGCGATGGTTGAGGAAGTCGGTTAGGGTGAGTGGTGGATTGAGGAGGCCAACCAGCACATGCGCGTCGGCGCCGCCGACGTCAAGGTCTACGAGCACCACCTGTTTCCCTTTCTGCGCCAAGACGAGAGCCAGGTTGGCCGACACCACACTTTTTCCCACGCCACCTTTTCCTGATGCGACTGAGATCACCCGAGCCATTGCGTTCAGTTCCTATTGGTTTGGGCCCAGTAGCACCTCCTTTGTCGGTCTGTCGCGGAGAAACCTGAATGGACATCGGCTATCCGAGCCGAATGGGTGTGAACCTCGGCTTGTAAGCTGAGATCCGCTTCTATTGAGTACTCAAGTTTTCGAACCACCACACCGATACCTCAGTCGTCATGAATAATGAAGTATCTACAGAAACCGTGATTCAGACCGAGGAAGTCACCGCACGGGAAGGCGAAATTCTCACGGTGACAGAGGTGGCTCGGTTTCTCCGAGTACCAAAGTCCACCGTCTATAAGCTCGCCCGAGTCGGTGAATTGCCAGCGTCAAAAATCGGAAAGCACTGGCGGTTCCTTCGCCGTGATATCCATGAATGGATGCATGGTCGGTCTCGGCAGAGCGAATGACCTGCGAGTGGCTGTCTGGTTGAGTGTCATAAGGACTCGATGTCCCCTCTCACAGACGGCAAGGCGCCAAGGTCATGAATGGTGGACATGATCCTACCGGCGACGGTCTCCTGGGAACAAGCATTCTTCCTCGAATATTGCTCATGTCCAAGTCAGCAAGGAGGCGAGCCGTTCCGGCTATGGTCGCTGGACGAATATGCCGATATCTGATGGAGCGTCAAGGGGTCGTGGAACGGTCCGGTAATCCCACCATGGACAAACCGTGAGTTATCGCCGCTGTGCGAGTTGAGCAAGTGAAAGGAGGCAGTATGTCAGCCGATCCAAGTATGAAGGTCCTGGTGGTCGATGACATGGTGACGATGAGGAGAATCGTCAAGAACATCTTGAAGCAGTTGGGGTTTGGTAATGTGGACGAAGCGGAAAACGGACAAGAAGCGTTGCAGAAACTCAAAGCCGATACGTTCGGATTCGTGGTGTCCGATTGGAACATGCCGGTCATGACGGGCATCGATATGCTTCGGGCCATTCGGGCAGATGAAAAGCTCAAAGCCATCCCTGTGCTGATGGTGACGGCCGAGGCGCAACAAAGCAATTTGATTGAAGCGGTGCAGGCAGGTGTCAGCAACTACATCGTCAAGCCGTTTACGGCTGAGACCATGCAAGAAAAGATTGCGAAGATTTTCAAATAGTCACTGATCAAACAGATCTCGGCCCATGCCAGAGTGGAGATAGATAGGGGTGCACAACCATGAATATAAATTATACGAAGAACTCGGTGCGTTGGCCCGTTTTGTCGATAATGCGAAAAACGCCATTTCAACGGCCAGCCCACAGATCATGTCCAGCAGCGCTCAGCTTCCAACCGCAGCCTCCCATTTGAGCGATCTGAGTAAGATCACGGAGGACGGCACACTTGAAGTCATGCGTTTGACGGAGATGATGCAGGATAACCACGGCCAGATCGCCAAGGATCTTTCCGCAGTCGTCGAGGTTCTGCGGGCGATGGATTGTGTGGCCCTTGCCGGACGTCTCGGGAACGTGACCTCCGTTCTTGCGCAGGACGGCAAGTATCTGACGGAGATCATGACGGCCCTCTCCTTTCAAGATCTGGTGGCTCAACGGGTGAAGAAACTTGTTGCCATTCTCGACGAAGTACAAGGAAAACTGATGGAACTCGTCGTCGTGTTTGGTCTTCAGGGGAGCTGCGAAGCGGCCAGTGGCAAGGGAACCGCTGGGCATTTACTGAAACAACTCGAAGAATCCAAAACGACGGCCATGAAACAGAAAGTTGCCGACGATATCCTGGCTCAATTCGGGTTCAAATGAGGCGCTCGCATAATGGATATTGCAACCATACTTGGGCTGGTGCTGGCGTTGGGCTCAATTATCGGAGGCCAAATCCTAGAGGGTGGGCACATCGGCTCGATTATGCAGCTCACGGCCTTCATCATTGTGATCGGGGGGACGTTCGGCGCGATTTGTGTGCAGAATCCGTTGTCGGTGGTCATTAAGGCGTTCAGCTCGCTGTCTCTGGCGATCACAGGCCCCCATATCGACAATAAGGGAACCATCAAGCTGATCCTTGACCTTGCGAACGTGTCGCGAAAACAAGGCCTGTTGGCGCTCGAAGGGAAACTGAAAGACATCAAAGATCCCTTCATGAAGAAGGGAATCCAGCTCATCGTCGATGGAACCGATCCGAAAGCCGTGCACGAGATTCTGGAAATTGAAGTGGAGCACCATGAGGAGCAAGGCGTCCATGCGGCTAAAGTGTGGGAAGCCGCTGGCGGGTATGCCCCGACTGTCGGCATTATCGGCGCGGTACTGGGCCTGATTCACGTGATGGAGAATCTGGCCGATCCTTCCAAACTGGGTGGCGGTATTGCGGTGGCCTTTGTCGCCACGGTCTACGGCGTGGGCGCGGCCAACCTCTTGTTTTTGCCACTGGCCAATAAGATCAAGTTCAAGCTGAAGGAGGAAGCGGGATCCCGTAACGTCATCATCATGGGGCTTGTAGGACTCG
>JANPKE010000285.1:0-1849 GCA_031425875.1 Nitrospirota bacterium | reverse complement strand
GCATGCACCGAACACCGACATGTATCTACGCATCAGATCGATCTTGGGTGCGCGGTGTACGAGCACAGGAGTCACCTGGTCGCCCATCGCCCCCTTACTCCCATTCGATCGTCGATGGCGGTTTCGAGCTGATGTCATACACCACTCGATTCACGCCTTTCACTTCATTGATGATCCGACTCGACATCCGGCCCAGAACATCATTCGGAATCTTGGCCCAGTCGGCGGTCATCCCATCGACGCTGGTTACCGCACGGATCGCTACGACATTATCATAGGTCCGTTGATCGCCCATGACGCCGACGGTGCGGATCGGCAAGAGCACGGCGAAGAATTGCCAGATTTCCCGGTAGAGTCCCGCGCCACGAATTTCCTGATCGACGATCGTTTCCGCTCCACGGAGGATCGCCAATCGCTCCTTCGTCACGGAGCCAAGCACCCGGATCGCGAGACCCGGACCGGGAAACGGCTGCCGCCAGACAATCTCATCCGGCAAGCCCAGTTCGGTCCCCAACACCCGCACTTCGTCCTTGAACAATTCCCGAAGCGGCTCGATCAATGTCAACTTCATCCTGGCCGGCAGACCACCGACATTATGATGCGTCTTGATCGTGGCTGAGGGCCCCTTGAAGCTGACGCTCTCAATGACATCAGGATAGAGCGTCCCCTGCACCAAGTACTTGACGCCCTTCAGTTTCTTGGACTCGACGTCGAAATTCTTTATGAACAAGCGTCCGATGATCTTGCGCTTCCGTTCGGGATCGGTGACGCCCTTCAAACCGTCCAGGAACTGTGTCGTCCGATCGAGCACCCGAAGATTGAGATGCATCTGCGACGCAAGGGTCTTCTTCACCTGGTCGCGTTCGCCCGCCCGGAGCACCCCGTTATCGACGAAAATGCAGGTCAACTGGTCCCCGATGGCGCGATGTGTGAGAGCAGCCGCGACCGACGAATCGACTCCGCCGCTCAGCGCGCAGATTACGCGATCTTTTCCGACCTGCTCGCGGATCTGATTCACTCCCTGATCCACGTAGGATTGCATGGTCCAGGTCGGCGTGCAGCCGCAAATCTCATAGACAAAGTTGCGGAGCATGTTCGCTCCTTCCGGCGTATGCGCGACTTCGGGATGGAACTGCAGACAATAGATCCGCCGCTTCGCATCCTCCAACTTCATGGCCGCAACCGGCGAGTTGCTCGTATGGGCGATGGACCGGAACCCCTTCGGCATGCGCTCGATCCGGTCTCCATGGGACATCCACACCACCGAGGAACCACCGGCGCCGATGCCTTTGAAGAGATCGCTGCGGTCATCGATCAGCACATCCGCCCGGCCATATTCTCGATGCGGCGCCTTGACGACCTTCCCGCCTGACAAATGCGTCACCAACTGCATGCCGTAGCAGATGCCAAGGATTGGAATGTTCTGATCAAAGAGCTCCTTGGAGACAAGCGGCGCTTTCTTTTCGTAGACACTGGAGGGCCCCCCGGACAGGATAATACCTTGCGGCCGATACGCAAGAATCGTCGCCAATGGGACTGTACAGGGGAGAATTTGCGAGTAGACCTGGGCTTCGCGAATGCGGCGGGCGATCAATTGCGTATACTGCGACCCAAAGTCGAGAACGAGAATTCTATTGTGCCAAAATTCCATGGAGATCGTCGTTCGTGAAGCGCGAAGCGTCATTCGTTGATAAGGGAAAACTAGGTTTTGGTTACGAGATACGCTTCACGAGAGACATTTCACGCAGAGCTATTCCCAATCCATTCGGTAGTTCGGGGCCTCTTTGGTAATGATCACGTCATGCACATGGCTCTCACGGAGGCCGGCCACGGATTGTCTGATGAACGT
>JANPKE010000284.1:0-3901 GCA_031425875.1 Nitrospirota bacterium | reverse complement strand
ACCTCGAGAGGATCGAGATGAGCGACCCGACGCCAGAGAACCCCACCATCAAACAGACGAAGTGCTTCGAGTGCTGGCATCGCTTTCTTCCTTTCTGTTGTATCTGCGTAGGAGAATATCGGGCCATCGTTCCAGAACGGTCACGAAGAGGTAAAACTTGTGTTAACTGCCTAGTTGCGGTGTGGTAGGCTCATTCCCAATAGAGGGAGGTCGTATGGACTGTATTCTAATTCGCCATGGCATTGCGGTAGAACCCGACGAGTGGGAAGGAGCAGAAGAAAATCGTCCACTTACGGAGAAGGGCAAAAAACGTGTCAAGCAGGCCGCTGTCGGGCTCGCTGCACTCGACTGTAAGCCGACCCATCTGCTTACGAGCCCGTTCGTGCGGGCCTACGATACGGCGAGGATCCTGCGTACGGTCGTCTGTCCGGTTCTGAAGGTTGAGACACGGGAAGAGTTGGCTGTCGGAGCGAAACCGGAACAACTTGTGGCACTCCTCAACACGCTCCCGTCGGACTCGGTGGTGGTCTGTGTGGGACATGAGCCTCAGCTTGGTCAAGCTGTGAGCCTGTTGCTCTGTGGGAAAGTCCTTCCCAACTTTCCTTTCAAGAAGTCTGGCGCTGCATGCATCGAGGCAGAGGGCATCATCAAGCCGAATCAGGGGCGGTTGCGCTGGTGGGTGCCACCGATGCAGTTGCGGGTTTTGGGCAAGCGAACAGGGCCCAAGCAACAAGCCGAGCGGTCTTAGGAAGGAGCTGCTTTCGTGCTGATGTCAGGTCTGGGGTTTTGCAACACTGGAAGGATATATCCTCGAAGCTCGTTCTGGATCTCCTCAGGGGATTTTCTCGCATCGACGACGTTGAACCGAAATTCCAGCGCCATCTTATCGAACTCTTCGATCAGCAGGGATTGATACTTCTTGAAGCTGTCATAAAGGTCGGTTCCGAGCCGAAGATCCATGCCGGATTCCCAGTAGTTCATTCCCGTGGTCTCGATGACTCGAAGTGCCAGAGTCTCGACATCGATACGGAGGTAACACACGAGGTCGGGAATCAACGCAAACCCGAACACGTCCCGGATCCATTTTCGGTCGGCGCTTCGCACAAAATCGCGGGCAAGTGCCGTAAAGATATAGCGGTCCGCCAAGACAACGAACCCTGATCGAAGAGCCGGAATGATCTGATGTTCCAGGCGATCAGCGAAATCCGTCGCATAGAGGAGACTGAGCGACCAACGATCGAGAATATTGCCTGCTTTCGCCACCTCTATCGTCTTGGACATGAGGTTGGAGCGAGTCCAACCGGTCGTCATCACCCCGTAGCCCTGGACCTCCAGCCATTCCTGCAACATCTCAAGGTGCGTCGTTCGCCCCACTCCGTCGGTTCCTTCAATGGCGATCAACTTGCCTTTCAGGTCACTCGGATCGAGGTACTTCAAACCGTCTCCAAAAAAGCGTGCGTCGGCCATAGGTGCCTCGTCTTGGTTTATAGCCACGGAGCGCCGCTTCCACGAGCGCCCGCATGTGCTCTTGTTGAGTCTCGATCTCCAGCGTCGCGTCCATCGTCAAGAGCCCGTATTCGTCGACGATCTTGTCGTACTCCGCGAGGATTTGTGATTGAAAGAGTCGGAAGCTTTCAGTCACGTCAGGGCTCAGGTCCATGTCCATGCCGGCTTCATAGTATTTGAACTGGCCGCGAGTGCCTCGTAGGAGTCGGGAGACGGCGACTTCAATAGGGACGTTGAAGTAGAACGCCATATCGGGCTGGATGGCAAACGCGTAGAGTTTCCGAACCCACTCGTTGGCCACGCCACGTACGACGTCGCGCGCAAACGCCGTGTACATATAGCGATCGGCGAGGACGATCATGCCGGCCTTCAAGGGAGGGAGAATCTGATGATACAGGCGGCTGGCAAAGTCTGTGGCATGCAAGAGACTGAACGTCGTCGGGGTGAGGCTCTTCGACTTTTTCCCTCGTTTCGTGGTTTCCTTCACAAGTTCTGATGAATTCCACTCGGTAAAGAACACCTTGTGGCCTTTGGACTCAAGCCACTTATGCAGCAGTTGCAGTTGGGTGCTTTTGCCTGACCCATCGATGCCTTCGACGATGATCAGTTTTCCAGGATGAGGATGAGGGGCTGTCGTGAGTAGGTGGGATTCGGTCATGATTTTCCGGTTTCCGGCGGCACTCCGGAAAATTGAACCCGTCGTCGGAATACTTGCTCGAACAGGTCGGCTCTGCTCTTTGCAGCCCACAACTCCATCTCGGCATCCCCGGTCAGTTGAACTTCGATCGTGATCTGCTTCCCCAACTTGACGTGCACGGCTTGAGCAAGCGAGAAATGGGTTCGATCGAGTCCGTCGGCGATCCGTAACAACGAGGCCAGGATTTTGACGACACGTTGCAGGCGTGGTGTCAGACGGTTGAATTCTTCGTGTTTCAGCCCCGGTACGGACCGCCGGTGGTAGCGGGCAACGGTGGCGACCACATCGATGTCCTCGGCCGTCAATCCCCCTAAGTCGCTATGCTTAATGAGGTAGTACGCATGTTTGTGATGTTGCCTCGGGTTGATGAGGTACCCGGCATCATGCAAGATGGCGGCGTATTCCAACCAGGTGCGTTCTTGATGGCCTAAATGATGTTCTCTCTTGGTTTGATCGAACAGACTCAGTGCCAAGTTGGCCACATGCAGTGAGTGACTTTCTGGTGCCTGGCAGCGTCGGGCAAGGCCGATCACGTTGCGACGGCGAACGTCGGGAATATCCTGTTCGGCTTTCAGCCCCTCTCGATGCCGTACGATAAAATCGTAGATCACACCCTCGCGAATGGCCTTGTCGCAGAGCGTGATTGCATGAAGATCCGACAGCTCCAACAGACATCGGAGTACTACGGTCGCCGGCAGGAGTGTATCGATCCGCTTGGGGTCCAGGCCGGGAATGGCGAGACGAGCCTTCACCGATGACCGAGCCAACTCCGCTTCAAGGCTCCGGATATCCTTGAGCGACACGGTCGCCAGATTCAGTTGAGGCAATGGTCGACCGGTGTGGCGGAGATGAACGATCTCGCCGACATTTCCTGCCATACCGGAGGTGGCGACCAGGGAGTGGAACTTTTTCATCTTGAAGCATCCAAGCACATCTCGTAGCTCCGTGAGCACGACCTGCTTGAGGGCGCGCATCATCGATTCTGACGGAGGTGTCTTGGGAAGGCATTGTTCCGCTAAGCGGATCGCTCCCAGCTTGAGACTCTTGCCATGAATCAGGCCGTCTCGATTCCCCACGATCAATTCGACCGAACCGCCACCGATGTCGACGACGAGTGTCGGTCCGTCTGGGAGGGCGATACTGTGCTTGACCCCCAAGAAAATCAGTCGGGCTTCTTCCGTCCCACTGATCACCTTGACCCTTAGTCCCGCCTGCTCCATGAGCAAGGAGACGAAATCACCACCGTTTTGAGCTTCGCGCACGGCACTGGTTGCGACGGCGACGATCCGTTCGAAGCCTTTATTGCGGGCCAGTGTGACCAACGTTTTGAGGACGTCCAGTGCTCGGGACATGGCCTCGTCTGAGAGCCGTTTGGTGGCAAACACGCCGTTGCCCAGCCGCGTCATGTCTTTAAAACGATCGAGTATCTTGAAACTGGCATCGGGGAGAATTTCGGCCAGCACCATATGAATCGAGTTAGTTCCAATGTCGATGACGGCGAGCTTAGACACAGAAGTTTCCTACGATGGAAGAGAGGAATCGTTCGACCTTAATGAAAGCGCAAGCGCCTGTCAATAATCAGTGTGTAAATTGTGTGTGACAGGCACAGGCCAGAAGGAGAGCATGGTGGAGTGGGAAATGCCTATTAGTTGACGACGAAATGGACTCTCCTGTTTCTCCGCCCGCACTCCTCGGAGT
>JANPKE010000283.1:0-2260 GCA_031425875.1 Nitrospirota bacterium | reverse complement strand
GCCTTGACCACGTTTAAAAAGGAAGCGGATCGCCCGACGCTGATCATTGTCGATAGCCATATCGCCTATGGGTCCCCCAACAAACAAGATACCCACGCCGCACACGGCGAACCGCTGGGCGAAAAAGAAATTCGGCTGACCAAGCGGAACTACGGCTGGCCGGAACACGAAAAGTTTCTGGTGCCAAGCGGCGTCCGCGAACATTTCCAGGAGGGCATGGGACGGCGTGGGCGCGAGGCGCGCGCGGCCTGGATGGCCAAGTTTGAAGACTATCAGCGACAATTCCCTCAGCTCGCCCATCACCTCTCTCACATGCAGCAGCGCCAACTGCCTGAGGGGTGGGACAAGGATCTCCCGGTGTTCCCTGCTGATGCCAAAGGAGTCGCCGGCCGCGATGCCTCGAGTAAGGTGCTCAACGTCCTGGCGAAAAACGTCCCGTGGCTCCTAGGAGGGTCGGCGGACCTGGCTCCATCAACAAAGACCCGCTTGACCTTCGAGGGAGCCGGCGATTTCACCGCCACGAGCCGCGGTGGCCGCAACCTCCACTTCGGCGTTCGGGAACATGCGATGGGCTCCGTGTTAAACGGCCTCTCGCTCTCCAAAGTGCGCCCGTATGGCTCCGGCTTCCTGATTTTTAGTGATTACAGCCGGGGCGCGATCCGATTGAGCGCGCTGATGGAAATCCCCGTCATCCACATTTTCACACATGATTCGATCGGGGTTGGCGAGGATGGCCCCACGCACCAGCCAATCGAGCAGCTGGCCTCGCTGCGGGCCGTTCCGAATCTCATCGTCCTTCGGCCTGCCGATGCGAACGAAGTGTCCGAAGCCTGGCGAGTCATCATGCACATGCAGCACGAGCCGGTGGCGTTGATTCTAACCCGCCAGGCCCTCCCGACCATCGACCGCTCCACCTATGCACCCGCATCCGGAGTGGCGAAAGGCGCCTACGTGTTGGCCGACCCGCCTGGAGGGAAACCGGACGTGCTGCTCCTCGCCAGTGGCAGTGAAGTCTCGCTCTGCCTTGAGGCAGCGGAGCAGTTGAAGGCAAAAGGGATTAAGGCTCGCGTGGTGAGCATGCCCTCCTGGGAGCTATTCGAGCACCAGCCGCAGGCCTACCGCGACAGCGTGCTTCCTCCAGCCGTCACGGCACGGGTCTGCATCGAACAGGCCTCCACGTTTGGATGGGCAACGTATGCGGGGCTGACAGGCGAGATCATCGGCATGAAATCGTTTGGTGCCTCAGCACCCCTCAAGGAACTCCAAAATAAATTTGGGTTCACGACGGAGCACATCGTAGCCGCAGCAACAAGGCAGCTCCAGAAACTCGCAAAAGCTGCCTGAGGTTCAAAAGAGGTTGCGCACTCTCCCGGGCAACCTCTTTCATCTCAACACCTATCAATCACCGACAAGGCGGACTACGGCAACCTCAATTGCACAAAGTCGTCATCACATCTCGCAGAGGAGACCAATAGGCTCAGGGTAGACCCGACCAAGTACAATCGTCCAGACGCACATTCTTCACTCAAAGATTCCCGACCCCTTTATTTTGGGTTCTCGACCCCTTTATTCCGGATTCAGTATTGACGTCGAACTGTATCAGTTGCCACCCTTCCAATAGCCCTAACCATTACTAGGTCTTTTTCTCTGTTGCTACTTAGGTCTCCTCAGGAGCTATTCTACGGATAAAAGAACCAACACTGCTCGCGCTCTTTCGGCAAAGAACAAGCCAGGAAAGGAGAGTGTATGCTCACAGCCAAAAGCCAACTTGCCCAAGACACAGTGGCCGCGATGGTGTTTGTCCTCGCTCTTGGCTTTCTCTCGATGATCTGGCCCGGCATCATTGCTCTCAGCTTCGGTCTCTTCCTGTTGCTCCAATCGTTCGGGGTCGTACAGGAGATCACAATGCTGTCATGGGCCGAAGTCGCTGATTTACCGATTGTCCTCGCCTCTTTTCGACGATCCGATCCTACGTCGATTCTTTCCTAGCATCCGAGTAGGGCCTCGCCTTGCACTCCTACATCGAGCGACTTCTCGTCGCGTGACACCAATGAGAACCAAGTCTTGCAATCCAAGATTGCTGAAAGCGGGTGGCTGAAATCCCAGTTGGTGGTCTTTTTCGATCAGCCGAAGGCTCACGGCAGTGCCTAACGACCAACCGACTCACTAAAACCGACTTCCTCCTGGATATTTTGACCAGGCTATTCCCCTTTTCTGTGCGGTCGTTTTCATTGTTACTCCTCGATCCTCCGCGTAGATA
>JANPKE010000282.1:0-11787 GCA_031425875.1 Nitrospirota bacterium | reverse complement strand
GTCTTTGTCCCGCTGGAGATCCTGATGGTCCGTCCGGTTATCCTGTGTGTTGCGAGGGAGGTTGCGGTGCTCATCACCTAACTCGCGATGATCTTCAGGAAGATCCGGCTTATTGTTCGGCATCTCGCGCCACGGGTGTCGCGGTTCCGGGGCTCCTTTACTAAATTCCGTCTCGGGAAAGACGGCCTGGGCTGAGATCGGTCCACTAGTGAGCATCGTGATCGCCATACTCACCTGCATGACTTTTCTGTACCTCATGATCGCTCCCTCTCGTTGAATCGTGACCTGCTTCTTGATGTGCTCCCGATCCTGGTACCTATAGCAATTATCTTCTGGTTTGCCGTCGTCGATGACAGAGTCTGGTGGATCGGGCAGTAAGGCCAATCTAAAGTGCGGGAATTCTTATCTCAGGCGTTTGGTTGCTGGCAGAGTGGTGCGAATCAGCGCTTGGTCTGGGGAGGCATGTACCTGATCATCTCGTCGGCGAGTTCTTTTGCGATTTCTTTCAGACTCGGCTTAATGAACATATAGCTGTTTGAACGTTCATGGCGCGCTTTCCAGACCGTGGTGCCGGTTGTGGCGTCGATCAGACGCAGGCTGAGCCCCACTCGCCCCACATTATCTCCTTCCTTTCGTACATATTCCCAGGAGTTGACGCGTACCACCAAGAAGGAGTCCACGCTGAGCGCTTTCCCGAGCTTGATGGCCGAATCCTTATCGGATTGGCCGGTCATCTCCAAACGGGAGAAGTAAAACACGAGTGAGTCGAACGCTTCTTTCGAGGCCTGGAAGATATCGGTCACGTTTTCAGGGGAGACGACCCGTTCGATATTTCCCTGTCGATTCAGGGCGATGGCCAAGACTTCTTGAATGTCTTCCCGAGCGCTGTCGTACTGGCTTGCCATCGGCGGCAATACGGCGATGGTCTGGGGTCGAAAGACCTTCGCGCCTGGGCCTTCCCACACTTCCTGCAAGCCGCCGCAGCCCCCGAGCAGCCCGACAAGCGCTATCATGGATGCGATGTGCACAGATGATCGAGACAGCATAGGCCTAGTATACCATTAGAATGTGAATGAAATAGAAGCGGAAACCAGGGCACCCTTTTCCCGGAAGTCATACCCTCCTCCGGCATCGGCACGAAAATTAAACCATCGGATGCCCAGCCCTGCCGTGGGGACAAAGGGAGTGGAGGCATCCTGCATGTTCTTGAAGGTGCCGACTCTAAACGAAAGAAATTCAGACAAGATTGTTTGCTCGAGTCCTAAGCTCAGGAGCTGGCTCTTCACCCCCGGGACGAAGGTCTTGTTCGAGGTCGCATCGACATCGGCCGACAACGTGAGAGAAGAGTACGGATTGATGGCGACGCCGAATCGGACCTGTGGCTCCAGCGTTAACTTGCTTCCACCGGCGGCATCGAAGGTCGGCTTGTTGATGTCTTTGGCGACGACGGCAAATCGAATCCACGAAGATGGGCGATAGATGGCTCCGAGGTCAATGCCATAGGTCGTTGAGATATTTGGTTTTCCAAAATGATCGGTTGTGCTGACACCGCTCCCACCAGTGAGGTCTGTAGAACCGTTGTAGGCAGCGCCTTGGACAACCTTTGCCGTGATGCCGATTGAGAAGGTCTTGTCGGAAAAGGCATAGGCATAGGAAAAGGCCAGCTGCCTGGCTTCGAGACCACGAAGCGCCATCTGGCCAGTCACTGTGATCGGCGCCCCTGGTCCGCTTGGCGGGGTTACCGTAACGGGTGTCGAGACGAACCCACCTCCGGTTGCGACGTCGGAGACATTGAATCCAAATGCATGTTCACCAAGGTGCCCTTTCACATACAGACCGGCTGATCCGTTGACTGAGACAGTGGCACCTGGTCGATTGATGCGGTCGGCGATATCTTGAGCTCTCGCCTGAAGATTGGGGTCAGACGTATTGCTGCCGTCGAAGTTCTCCAGGTCATGAAGGGCATCACCTATACCGCGTCGATCGATCGCCAATCCTCCCCCCTGCATGCGGATATCTACGGTCTGGGTCATGGCCAAGCCGGCGGGGTTCCAGTAGGTGGCGAGGGCATTGGTCGTCACGGCGACTCCGGCGCCTCCCATTCCCATCGCGCGAGGGCCCACGATCACAAACTCGGCTGTCGAGCCGTAGGACGGCCAGGCTGAGGCCAGCAGCAGAATGGCCATTCGGAGCCATGGCAAGCAGCGCATGTCAGATCCTCGAATCAATCAGCGGTCTTGCGAGTCTAGAGAAGGAATGATTGTTCGTCAAGAAATCACGGTCTGTTCACCTGTTAGAAAAACGCGCGGGTGAGGCGGTGCGAGGGATCACGAAACAATTTGTCCATCCCGCATATGAATAATGCGGTCGGATTGGGCGGAGAGTTTGTCGTTATGGGTTACGATCACGAACGTGGTTCCACGTGTTGTGTTCAAGGTGCGCATCAATCCAAATAGTCCGTCCCCGCTGCGCGTGTCAAGGTTGCCGGTTGGCTCATCGGCCAAGACCAAGTCAGGCTTCTGCATTAACGCACGCGCCATGGCGACACGTTGTTGCTCGCCGCCCGAGAGTTCTCCTGGTTTGTGATGCAGGCGATCCCCTAATCCGACTTCCGTGAGGAGGTCTGTTGCGTCAGCCTTGACGGAAGCGGGTTCGCGACGTTGCACGAGGGCCGGCATGCAGGCATTTTCCAACGCGGTGAACTCGGCAAGGAGATGATGAAATTGAAACACGAACCCGATCCGCCGATTTCGGAACTCCGCTTGTTGAGGATCCGTCATTTGAAAGAGGTCCTGCCCATCAAACGTGACCGTCCCGCTGGTCGGTTTATCAAGAGTCCCGATAATGTGGAGCAACGTGCTCTTGCCGGCTCCTGAGGCTCCCACGATCGCCACCAGCTCGCCGCGCTGAATTTCAAGGTTAACTTCCTTGAGGACTGGCAGTTCATAGGACCCCATCGAGAAAGATTTATGGAGGTTGGTGACTTTAATCATGGTCAAGTGATGAGTTGTGAGGACTCTGGACTGAGGCAAGGAATATTAGGATGGGAAGTACGACTCAGTCCTCGGCCCTCAATTCTCAGTCCTATGAATCTATTCATACCGCAACGCGGCAACCGGTTCCAGCTTCGCGGCCTGATTGGCCGGATAGACCGTTGCCAAAAAGCTGATCAGGATGGCGGAACCGGCCACAAGGAGCACGTCCTCGGCCAGCACATGAACCGGAATGCTCGAGATGTAGTACACACTTGGGTCGAACGTCCAAAACGTTTGAATCAGCCACAGAAAGGCGTAGCCCAACGGAATGCCGATGGCTGTCCCAGCAAATCCGATGATCAATCCGTTCAGCATAAAAATGCGTCGGATACTGCGTTTTGTCGCACCCATGGCTTTGAGGATGGCGATTTCTTTCTGCTTCTCTGTCACGATCATGGTCAAGGTGCTGACGATGTTGAATGAGGCCACGATCGTGATCAAGACAAGCAGGAGAAACATCATCGTCTTCTCCAGCTTCAGGGCCGAGAAGAGGTTGCGATTCATCTGCATCCAATCTCTGGCTCCATGGCTGAATCCCAGCTCCTGTTCGATCGTGTGAGCGATCTCTCCGGCACGGAACACATCCGTGACCTTGACTTCGATTCCCGTCACGCTCGTGCCTAGGTTGAAAAATTTCTGAGCCTCGCCGAGTTCGATATAGGCAAACGAAGAATCGTATTCGAACATTCCTGAATGGAACAGGGCGACCACGGCGAAGGTTCGGATCTTAGGGACCATCCCCATCGCGCTAATTGGGCCGACGGGAGAGACCACGTTAACCGTATCGCCGACAAACACCCCTAGTCTCATTGCCAGCTCTTTGCCGAGAATGATGCCCGGTTTTTCAACGGCGCGGATGTCGCCTTGAGGGTTATCGGTTGGGGCCTGCATCACTTTGACTGGGGTGAGCAGGTCGAGCAGTTGTCCCGCCGTGATGTTCTTGGCGAGTTCGGTGACATTGGCTTCTCGTTTCGGGTCGATCCCCCGGAGGATGATTCCTTGTACCCCGCTTTGCGCGGTGAGGAGCACTTGGCGGAACACAAATGGCGTGGCTGCAATGACGTCGGGGACCGTCTGGATCTTATCGGTCAGACGGTCATAGTCGGTCATGTGCTCTTTCATTCGTTCTTGGACGATGATATGAGCGGTGGTGCCGAGAATCTTGCTCTGAATGTCTTCCCGGAAGCCGGTCATGATGCCGACTGTCCCAATCAGCGCTGCCACTCCCAGCGTAATCCCAGCAACCGACACGAACGTATTCAGCGAGATGGTCCGGTTGCGACGCTTGGCGCGCAGATAGCGGAGTCCAACAAAGATTTCGTAGGGAAGCGTCACGAGGATTTCTCTGGTCTGAGCTGGGGGAAGAGGACCACATCGCGGATAGAGGCTTGATCAGTAAACAGCATGATCAGTCGGTCGATCCCGATCCCTTCTCCGGCAGTTGGGGGCATCCCGAATTCAAGGGCGCGGAGAAAGTCCTCGTCGACGAGATGGGCTTCTTCATCACCCGCTGCATGCTGAGCTGCCTGGCTTTCAAATCGCTCACGCTGGTCCAGCGGATCGTTCAACTCGGAAAAGGCATTCGCAATTTCTCGCCCGGCAATGTAGAGCTCGAATCGGTCTGTCAGGGACGGATCCGCATCCTTGCGCCTGGCGAGCGGAGAAATCTCGATCGGATAATCGGTAATAAAGGTGGGTTGTTGTAAATGAGGCTCGACGGTTTCCTCAAAAATCCCGTTGACGATCGTGAACAACGAAGCCTTCGGATCCACCGGCACATTCAGGTGTTGAGCGGCCGTCAATGCCTTTTCTCGATCGTGGAGGACAGAGGGATCGAGATTGTTCACCTCTCGGATGGCTTGATGGTACGACCAGCGACGCCACGGGGGTGTGAGGACAATTTCTTTCCCCTGGTACTGGATAGTGGTCGTACCCAGTATGTGTTGGGCTAGGGTCGAAACCAGTTCTTCAGTGAGCGCGATCAGGTCGTGATAGTCCGCGTACGAGACGTAGAACTCCAGCATCGTGAATTCAGGGTTGTGGATCGTCGAGATGCCTTCATTCCGGAAGTTGCGATTGATCTCAAACACGCGCGGAAATCCGCCGACGATGAGGCGCTTCAAATACAACTCCGGCGCGATACGCAAGTAAAGCTCAATACCGAGCGCGTTGTGGTGTGTGACAAAGGGCTTGGCCGCCGCTCCTCCAGGAATGGGGTGCATCATGGGCGTTTCGACCTCAAGAAACCCTCGCTCAATGAGAAAGGTTCTGATGCCGGAAATGATGCGGCTCCTGGTCGAAAAGATCTGATGGACCTGAGGATTGGCGATCAGATCAACATAGCGCTGCCGATACCGGGTTTCGACATCCGTTAAGCCGTGCCACTTTTCTGGGAGCGGGCGAAGCGCTTTACTGAGAAAGGTCAGGTGATGGACCTCGACCGTGAACTCATTCGTCTTTGTGCGGAACAACGTTCCTGTGACGCCGATCCAGTCGCCGAGATCGAGCTGCTCGACGACGGTGTAGGCTTGTTCGGAGAGAAGATCATTTTTGAGGTACACCTGGAGGCGATCAGACCCGTCTTGCAGGACAGCAAATCCGGCCTTCCCAAAACGGCGTAGGGCGACGACGCGTCCCGCAAGTGTGCACGAGACCTTCTCCTGCTCTAACGTCTCCTTGGTCTTCTCACCATGCAGCGTGAGTAATTGTCCGGCCCGATCCTTGACCTCAAAGCGACTGCCGTATGGAGCGACGCCGGCCTCTCGAAGGAGCTGGAGTTTCTTGATCCGTTGTTGCCGCTGTTCGTTCAGTTCGTCCATCTTCCCCTTGAGCTATCCTGCTACAGGTCGTCGTCCGGTCCGCCGACCAGTGAGAGTTGATCACTTCCCTTCCCCAGTTTCTTCTTCAAAAATGCCTCGATAAACCCATCGAGGTCCCCGTCCATGACGGCTGAGACGTTACTGAATTGATGACCTGTCCGGTGGTCTTTGACCATTTGATAGGGCTGGAACACGTACGACCGAATTTGGCTGCCCCATGCAATGTCCTTCTTCTCGCCGACGATGGCGTTGAACTCCGCTTCCTTTTTCTTCTGTTCCAATTCGAAGAGGCGCGCCTTTAAGATTTTCATCGCACCATTTCGATTCTGCAGCTGGGAGCGTTCGTTCTGGCATTGCACGACGATACCGGACGGCAAATGCGTAATCCGGATGGCGGTTTCCACTTTATTGACATTCTGTCCTCCGGCGCCGCCTGCCCGAAAGGTATCAATCCGGAGGTCCTTGTCTTCAATCTCGACGTCGATGTCCTCGCTCAGTTCAGGATAGACGAAGACGGACGCGAACGACGTATGCCGCCGCTTATTGGAGTCAAACGGCGAAATGCGCACTAAGCGATGGACTCCAGCTTCCGCCTTCAGATATCCATAGGCATAGGGGCCCGTGATCGAGATCGTCACACTCTTGATGCCCGCCTCGTCGCCGGGCAACAGGTCCAGTGTGTCCACCTTGAACTTCTTGTGTTCCGCCCACCGCACGTACATGCGAAGGAGCATCTGTGCCCAATCCTGGGATTCTGTGCCGCCGGCACCGGGATGAATTGCCACGATGGCATTATTGGAGTCTAGCTCTCCTGACAGGAGCAGCTCGACACGCAGCGTGGCAAGGCGCGGTTCCAACTGATTCAGCTCACTCGCCAGCTCGGTCTCCAGAGCCGAGTCGCCGCTTTCGTGGGCCAGCTCAAGCAGTGCATCCACATCACCCATTTTGGTCTCGATGTCGCGCCATTGCTGCAGCTCACGCTCGATCGTCGCCTTTTTCCGGCTCACCGCAGCCGCGGCACGGGCATCGTTCCAGAAGTGAGGCTGGCCCATCTGCGCTTCCAGCTCTTGCAAATTGGCCGTCATATGAGCGAAGTCAAAGATGCCCCCGTAGTTCAGAGACTTGTTCAGTAAGAGAGCGAACACGAACTGCCACGTCTTCTATCATGCCACGATCCTCCTTCTTCGGTCATGCCGGCGTGATCGCCGTCATGACTGGTTCCTTCGTGCGGAAATAGCTGAACAGACACAAAAACGCGCAGATTATAACACAGGCGTGGGCAAACACGTCGCCGTAATAGCTGTAAAACGTGCGGGCTTGTCTGGTCGGGATCATCGCGTACGAGGCCTGCTCGATGAAAAGTGGTGTCGTGTCAATGATCTGTCCGAACGGATCGATGAACCCGGAAATCCCGGTGTTCGCCGCGCGCGCGAAGGCCAAATGATTTTCGACTGAGCGAAAGACCACCATGGCAAAGTGCTGGGCGGGGGCCGAGGAAGGTCCAAACCAGCCGTCATTCGTGATCGTCACCAGAAACTCCGCGCCGTTCGCTGCGAACTGACGGACCAAATCCGGAAAGATGACCTCATAGCAGATCGCCACCCCAAACTTGACGGGTCGGGAGCCAGACGAACGTTCCGTGCTCCATGATTTCGGGCTGAACGAAAGAGTCGTTGGTCCCGGCCCTGATTCGAAATCACCGATACCTTCGACGAGTTTGTCGAGGAAGAACAGGAGTGATGATTTGAGGGGGATGTATTCTCCAAACGGGACGAGATGGTGTTTGTCATAACGGCCAAGGACCATGCCGTCTGTCCCCAGCAGATACGCGCTGTTCAACAGGTAGGGGCGGCGATCAGGATAAAATCTCAAGGCCGGGCTGCCGAGGAGGATCGGTGCCTGCGCACGTTCCGCCCACGCGATCAGCTGCAACTGATACTCTTTCTCCCGCTCTAAAATAAATGGTGTAGCTGCCTCGGGCCACACGACCAAGTCGGCACTGGTTCCCAGTTTGGCCGTGAGGCGGTCAAACGTTCGCATTGTCTCGTCGCGGAAGGACGTATCCCACTTCACCGCTTGATCGATGTTCGGTTGAACGACACCGACGGTAATGAAGGTTTTCTGGTTTTGCCGATCTCTATCGCTCAGGACCGCCGAACTATAGAACCAGGATAGTAGCATGCAGGCTGCCGCAGTCGTGAGGAGTTCCCACGGGAGCTTGACCGGGTGACATCCACGGAAAAACGGCATGATCCACATGAACAGCTCGGCGAAGGCCACATTCACCAGGACAATGAGAAAGGAGATGCCGTACACCCCTGTGTGGTCTGCCACCTGAATCAGGTCTAGTTCGCGATATTGCGAATAGCCGAGGAGACACCATGGAAGGCCGGAGAGCAGGTAGGTACGGAACAACTCGAGTGCAACCCAGAAACAGGGTGCAAAGAAAATCCCATAGCGTGGGATGAGCTCCCGCAACCAGACGACGGCGAGGCTATAGAGTCCGACGTAGAGCCCGAGATAGCTCGTCAGCAGCAGCAAAATTGCGTAACTCACGGGTTCGGGAACCTTGCCATAGGTTGTCATGGCGGTGACGACCCAGGCCATGATGCCGGTGAATCCGACGAGACCGCTTAGCCAACCGATCCAAAAGGCTCGCCGCTTGGAACATTGATCGAGTGCGAGATGGAGGGGAATCAGGACGATCCAGGCCAGTAATCCCAGATCAAACTTTGGAAAACAGAATGGCAAGAGCAGTCCGCTCGCGCAGGCAAAGAGGATCTGACGCGAACGAGCGTGCTCCATCGTACCGTACCTTATCCAAAAGATTCGATGACTTGCAAGGGAATGCTCGAACTATCAGCGACTTGGGAAGGTCGCCACGTGCTTTTCCCCGATAGAAGAGGTATTCTAACTCATATGGAGCGCCGTCGGCATCGTCGAGTCCCGGTTCAAGTGAAGAGCCTGCTTCAGGAGAACTCGCACGAGGTGGAGGGGGAGACCGTCGATCTGTCACTCGGTGGCGCCCAGATTGAAAGCGCCCTTGTGGTTCAACCAGGAAGACAGATCGCCGTCAAGCTGATTGTTCCAGGAGATGACACATCGATCCTCATCGAGCACGCTCAGGTGCAATGGGCGGTCGATCGAACGTTCGGGGTTCGGTTTGTTGATCTACCGGAGCATGAGTTGGATGAATTAGAACAGTTGATTGAGGAAAGTGTTGCGCTTGATGAAGGGAGAGCGATATGAAATCCATGAGGACTGAGACAGAGACGCAGCCCGATGACCCGCGATTCTGGATCGGGGGCGAAGCGACCGTCGGGTCCCAAGCCCGCCGCCATATCCGTCGCCAAGCCGGGCCTCCGACCTCTCTGCTCGGCGTCATCATCGGTCTTACCTTCCTCGGCGGCCTCGCCCTCGGCAGCTCCTTCGGCCTCCTCTGTCGAAATAAGAGCAACTAGTGATTCCGTCTTCAGTTTGAGTTCTGCTCCCGTCTAATCAAGCCAACTGAGCGGTGGTTCCTCCGTTGGCAAGCCTTAAAGTGTACCGCTGACGCTGCTGCTATCACACTTGAATTGAGTATAAAATGAAGTCATGTCTTTCTTTATAGGCTCATCAGCCAAGGTGACACAGTTTGTGGTGAAACTGATTTCGTTATTGTCACCACTCTTTGTTGGACTTTTTGTGATTGCGCTGACAGCGCCAACTCAATCAGCGCAACTCGAACAGGATCTTGGAACCTGGCGTACGGCTGCCCCGTTGCCGACGAAGCGGACGGAGGTGGCGGCTGCGGCGGTGGATGGGAAGATCTACGTCGTCGGCGGGTTCGAAACGCCCGGCTTGGGCAATATGATGAATTTCGCGATCACGCCGTCTGTTGAAATGTATGATACCGCGACCGACCGATGGACTTCCAAAGCACCGGTGCCGGTCGGTTTGCATCATGTCGGGATCGGCGTCGTCGATAGGCGATTGTACGTCATCGGTGGATACACGAAGTCGGGCCTGAGTGTTTGGAACCCGGTGGCGACGGTGTATGTCTATGATCCGGCCACGGACCGATGGACCGAACGAGCTCCGATGTTGACTGCACGCGGCGCGTTGTCTGTGACCGAACATGAGGGAAAGCTCTATGCCATTGGCGGCTACGACCGGAAGGGCAACAACGCGCAGGTCGAAGTGTACGATCCCCTGCGCAACGTCTGGACAACGGCTGCATCTCTGCCGACCCCTCGCGATCATCTTGCCACCGCAACGGTCGCCGGGAAGATCTATGCAATCGGCGGACGCATAGATGGCGACTATTCTCGGAATCTCGCCGTTGTGGAAAGGTATGATCCCGCCACTGATCGCTGGAGGCGCGTCGCGGATCTGCCGACTGCGCGGAGCGGTATTACGGCCGCTGTGGTCGAAGGCAAGATTTACGTGTTCGGCGGCGAAGGGGCTGCTGGCACGTTCAATGAGAACGAAGCGTATGATCCGGCGCGTGATATCTGGCAGCGACTGACCCCGATGCCGACAGCCCGTCACGGCTTGGGATCAGCAGTCGTGCAAGGGCGCATCTACATGATCAGCGGCGGGCCGAGTCCCGGAGGCTCCTTCAGCGATCTGAACGAAGTGTTTATCCCGCCAGGAGGCAACTAATTGGAAGGTCGATTAAGTGCTCAGTCTTTACCGCTGAGACGGCCGTTCTACTTTTTGATGGATCCATCTGGCTGGAGTGGACGCGCTGGAGATAAAGGCCTGACCGAAGCCGAGTACAAAGTGGGCATCGTCGAGTCGCAACTCCCAGAGTAAAAAATCACCAAACCCAAACATCATCTCGGCTTGAGGAAACCGTGCCAGGTACTGTCCCCTGATATCGTCGTACGACGGCGCATCGGGGGGTAGTATCGTTGCCACACCCTGGAGATTCATTCTTCTCAAGGCCAGCGGATTTTTCCCTGGCCCGTCTGGCTCAGCGATGAACAACGACACATGGGGATCGGTGAGCAGATGCTGTGTGTGGAGCGCCAGCCGGCTGAGATGCAGATACGCGCGTGTCCAATCTTTGCCGAACACATAGGGCACGTGCGAACCGAACGGTCGTCCATTGCGCATCGTGAGCAGCACGGCTGTGCGAACATCCTGCACCAGTGCCGACCACGCATCATGAACATTCTCACTGGTCAACGCGGTTGCCATAAGCGATGGTTCTTCCCGGGTATGAAGATGATGTGGGACCTCATGAAAATCTCAACATCAAGATACCATCTGGCAGAGGCAATCGCTATACGATCAAGGTCAAGGTGCTGATTTCACCATGCCTCTTGACTGACTGCACGGCGAAGCCTATCGTAGCCTGGTGGGGGGAGTTAACGCCCCGAGGGAATATGGTTCATCAGGGGGTCGAGCGAGAGGACGGTGTGCAGGACCAGCTTGTACTGGGAAGCCTAAACTCCTCCCAAGATCTCCGCCGTACCTAATCGTCCTCGGTTAGGTGCGTGCTCCTCCCACCCTAAATGTTCGCTCCATCGCTCCCCTCGACCTCCTAACCTCCTCTTTTATTGCGACCGAGCAACAGTCGTTTCGGGTGTATCAGGGACAAATAGGACCGCCTGCTATACTTTGGTCAATTGACGCATCGTTTGGCTACTGCGGCGGTTCCACAACATGAAAGTCTTCATCCTCAGCTTCATGAGCTGTTCCCTCCTATGGCCGATTGTCGGATGGGCGGAACTCTATAAATGGATCGACGACCAAGGGAATTTTCATATTACCGATGCGCCACCTCCTGTGACCAAAAAAAAGTCCGCGACGTTTGTGGTACCAGCTCCTCGATCCACCGTTCCGAAGAAGACGACAGCTCGGCCGACCCCGCCTGGGCAGTCCCAAGCAGAGGTTGAGCCCGTACCCGGTCCAATAGTCCCTTCTCCTGCAAGCGAAGAAGTTCC
>JANPKE010000281.1:0-3471 GCA_031425875.1 Nitrospirota bacterium | reverse complement strand
GTGCTGGATGAGGCGATGCGCAAGGTCGGCGCACGTTCTGAACTCGAGGCCATCGTGGCCGGCCTGCGGTCCTTGCGGGCGCCTAGTCTGCGCCAAATCGAACCGGGAATGGGCAAGTAGCGCGGTACGCATTCCATGTTGAATCGATTTGGATACAGTTCGTTATCCATAGTGATACAGACCAACCGAGTCGCTCTTACTCTTCTTCGCGTACGCTTCCTAAGCCTCTGTACGGCAAGGAAATCCTTTGACTCTTCTGCCGGGTATGGGGTTTGCTCTGACTGCAAGTAACACCAGCGCCTCCGTTATTGATAGTGACTGCAAAAAAGGCGAGGTCCGCAAGGACAGATGAGGGGGTGTCGTATGTCAGGAAAAAATATCGTCCTGTGTTCGGATGGAACAGGCAATACTGCGATTAAGGCGCGAGGGACCAACGTCTTTAAGCTGTACGAGGCCGTCGACATTCAAGGCCATAAGTACGGCCAGACCTTAAAGCCGCAAGTCGCCTTCTATGACGATGGAGTCGGTACCTCCAGTCTGGCGCCGCTGAAAGTCATCGGCGGGGCCTTCGGCTTGGGTTTTGGTAAGAATGTCAAGGAACTTTACACCGAGTTGATCCACGTCTATGAGCCGGGAGACCACCTCTTTCTCTTCGGGTTCAGCCGCGGAGCATATACAGTTCGCGCCCTCTCTGGGCTCATTCAGTACTGCGGGATAGTAGACATCAAGAAGGTCAGCCATGAAATCCTTAAGCAGCGCGTGCACGAATGCTGGACCGCGTTTCGCCGAGAGGCGTTCAAGCCGGTCACCAAGGACGAGCGACGCAACAACCAGCCGTCGTCTGATCTGGTCAAACAGGACAGAACGAGGCGTGAGAGGTGCGGGGCCATCATCCACGATGAACACGTCCCCGACGGAGCGGTGACTATAGATTTTGTCGGAGTGTGGGACACGGTGGGAGCGGTCGGAGTGCCGTTCGAGGAACTGCGCGATCTGTTCAACTGGATCTACCCCATGCGGTTTTCGGAATTAACACCCAGCAGCCGAATCAAACGGGCCTGCCATGCCCTCTCGATCGACGACGACCGTCGGACCTTTCACCCGGAACTGTGGAATGAGGAAGGGATTCCCACGAATCAGGTGGATCAGGTATGGTTCGCCGGCGTGCATTCCAACGTGGGAGGCGGCTATGTGAAACACGGCATGTCCTTGGTGGCGCTGGATTGGATGATGGCGGAGGCGGAGCGCTGCGGGCTACGCTTTATTCAGGCTGATCGCGAGTACGTGCGCACACACCAGGATGTGCACGACGAGCTCTACGACGCCCGCGCTGGATTAGGTGTGTACTATCGCTGGGAGCCGCGCGACATCGCCAAGCTCTGTCGCGCTCATCATATGAAGTCTTCCAAGATTCACATTAGTGTCCTGGAGCGTATTGCGAACGGCACTGGGTGTTATGCCCCTCTCAACTTGCCCCATCACTGTGAAGTGGTAAGCACGAATGATGACCGGTCATGGCCCTCGGATCAGACGCGTTGGGCGATCGAGCGACTGGTGAAACGCAATGAAGGGATGAGCGATGATCCTGGTAAACACGAATCCTTGCTCGACGGCATGCGGGGGGCGGTCAGAAGCGGGAAAATGTCTTATTACATCTTTGTCGCGGCCTCGATTCCCGCCGTCGGCTGGTGGTACGCGTTGCCGCCGTTCCCGCAGATGACGGACGCGATCGTACAATGGTGTCCTTATCCCAACCTGATCATCGGCGGCCTCTATGCTTGCGTCGGGTCGTTGGTATGGGGATGGTCTAAGCGAGTTGATGAACGCATGGAGTCGGCGGCACAGAACCATTGGCAACATTATCGGGAGGCGCTCCGGAAGCTCTTCGCCGAAGACCGAACGCTCCGAGAGTCGGAATCGTCCGTTGACGAGGCCATGTTGACGGCGGTATTGGCGGAACGAGCGAGGGTCGTTTCACGTTAAAGAAAATAAGCCACGTATTTGGATCATCGCTAAGCCCCAGGCCGCTTGGTCTGCCCTTCGAATGGAACTGGTCGATCCTGATGGAAGTGTCGGTGAACCAGGGTTTCGACCGATGAGAAGTGGCGCTCCGGAAGGTTCTTGAAACGCCGTCTGCAATCAACCAGCGCTTCTTCGGCGGTCGTGAATGGTTCGATGACGGATTGTAGGTGATCATAGAAGTCCATCAGTTTGAGCTCAACGGTTCGCAGGTGACCAGGGTCTCCCGCGATAGTCAGCGCGGCCTTGGCCTGATCGCCGTTGGCTTCAACGAGTGCCTGGAAGCAGAGCCCCTTTAAACGCTGCGTCACTGTGCTGCGGTCCCATCCAAGCGTTTTGGCCGTGGACTGCATGTCGAAGCCATGTCGTCGCAGACAGTTCAGGACCGCCGCATCACCGGCTAGGTCAGGAATCATCTGTCCGGTCCGTCCCCTTGCTGGCCCACGCTCTTCGTCGAGTCTGAGAGAGTCTCTGGTTAACAGGGTTCCGTCGTTCAGCGTGATGGCCTGTTCGAAACAGTGGCGGAGTTCTCGCACATTTCCTTTCCAGTCATGTTCGGTCAATGCACGAAGCGCTTCATTCGTCAACCGAGGGACCGGCTTCCCGAGCTGTTCAGCAAGCTGGTTCAGGAAGATGTCGGCGAGCAGCGGAACGTCTCCGGTGCGCTCACGCAGTGGTGGGAGATGGAAGACCATCCCGTTCAGCCGAAAGTACAGGTCCTCGCGAAACCATCCCTCCGACACACCCTTCTGCAGGTCTCGATTGGTCGCGGCCACGATGCGAACGTCTACCGTCGTTGGGGTGGTGGCGCCCACTCGATAGAATGATTTGTCCTGAAGCACCCGCAGCAGTTTGCTCTGATGATCCATCCGAAGGTCGCCGATCTCGTCGAGAAAGATCGTGCCGTGGTCGGCGAGACCGAAATAGCCGCGACGGTCACCTGTTGCCCCGGTGAAGCTGCCCTTCATATGGCCGAAGAGCTCACTCTCAAACAGCTCAGGAGAAATGGCTGCCATGTTGACGGCGATGAAGGTCTTTCCAGACCGTGGGCTGAGCCGGTGGATGGCATGGGCGAAGAGTTCTTTCCCGGTGCCTGGCTCTCCAAGAAGGAGGACGGTCAACGGAGAGTGTGCACTCTTCTTTACGTCGTGAAACAGCCGAAGTAGGGAACGATCCTGGGTGATAATGTCGAATTGGCGGGATTCAGTTTGAAGGCGGTTGAGTTCCGCATCGCGGATGGCGCTTGATACGGTGCCGGCTGCCCGGGGATCGCCAAGCTGCCGCTCCAGTTCCTGTAGGTGTCGCCGAGCATCCTGTTCCTGACCCTGGGCTTCAGCGATTTGGAGCTGCAGTAAGTTTGTCGTCCTGGTCAACTCTTCCTGTTGGCCGGCGGAAAAAGCTATGGCCGCGTTAGCGGTGTCTAAATCTTCTTGAAGAGCTTCCGCTCGATCC
>JANPKE010000280.1:0-1610 GCA_031425875.1 Nitrospirota bacterium | reverse complement strand
GCCATCGCCGACAAACTGGCCCACTATAACGGGATTCGCGCCGATCCTGAAACTGAAGTTACCGTCAGCGCCGGGGCAACCGGCGCCTTTCACTGTGCCTGTGCCGCGCTGCTCAATCCAGGCGACGAGGTCATTCTCTTTGAGCCGTACTATCAATACCATGTCAGTGCGCTCGTGGCGGTCGAAGCGGTCCCTGTGGTGGTCCACATGCAGTCACCGGCCTGGACCTATTCATTGACTCAGCTTGAGCAGCTCGTGACCACGAGAACAAAGGCCATCATCGTCAATTCGCCAGGCAATCCCTCAGGTAAGGTCTTCAGCCGAACGGAACTTGAGGCGTTGGCAGAGTTTGCGTGCCGGCACGATCTGTTCGTCCTGACGGATGAAATCTACGAATATTTTCTCTATGACGGGCGACGGCATGTGAGCATGGCCGCCTTGCCGAATATGGCCGAACGGACGGTGACCATCGGAGGGTACTCCAAGACCTTCAGCGTGACGGGGTGGCGGATTGGTTACAGTGTGGCTGCGCAGACGTGGACACGAGCGATTGGCGCGATGAACGATCTCCTCTACGTCTGTGCTCCGGCGCCGCTTCAAATGGGTGTGGCTCGTGGTATTAGAGACTTGCCAGATGATTTCTATGAAAGCCTGGCTCAAGACTACCAGCACAAGCGCGACCGGTTTTGCAGCGCTCTGGTTAAGGCGGGACTCACTCCCTCGATCCCAGAGGGGGCTTATTATGTGTTGGCGGATGTGTCCCGGCTTCCAGGCGACAGCGGGAAAGCTCGCGCCATGTATCTATTAGAACAAACCGGTGTGGCTGGTGTACCGGGAGAGGCCTTTATCCCTGGTGCGGCAGGGGCCAACTTCGTCCGTTTCAGTTATGCCAAGACCGACCGAGATCTCGATGAAGCCTGTCGGCGGTTGACCAAGCTGGCTTATAGGAACTCGCGCGAGTAAGCGGCCGTTTCTTGCCTGAAGCGCAAGCCCGTGCTATGAACGCGACCATGAGTCTGCAGCTCGCTCCCATAGTCGCTGCTTTTGTTGCGCTGCTGTTGACGGGATGCGGTTATAAGGCGACAGTTCCTCTCTCTGTCTCCGCTGACCATTACGCTGGTGATCGTTCCGTCCTGGAAGGGGAATGGGAATACGAAGACGGCGGAGCGGTCGTCCTTCGACTCGATGATCAGGGCAACGGCACGTACGCATTCAAGGATGGGCGATTCGAAACTCTTCAGCTTAACGGCCGGACATGGACCGGTAAGTGGTCCCAAAAGGAAAACGATCGGGATGGCGGCTTCCGTGTGACCCTCTCTGCGGACTCTGTGGAAGGCGAGGGTACCTGGTGGTATGAGCGAATCGGTGCCAATACGTCACCATCAGAGAAGGGCGGCACGTTCCATCTGACTAAGAAAACCTCCATGACACGTCTCGGCGACACTCCTCCTGCACCCTGATCCTCCACTCCCCAGCCGTTACGCAAGGCCGTTGTTGGTCCCACACGTGAGGCGTCTGAGCTGTTGCGCGAGCGCCTCGGGACAGTGTGGGCCAGTGGCGATGATGCCGCGATAGCGAGGGTCGCGTCGGTTAAAGAGTAGTTCCTGTCC
>JANPKE010000279.1:0-2308 GCA_031425875.1 Nitrospirota bacterium | reverse complement strand
AACATCAACCCGATTTGGTAGAGGAGCAAGACCAGGAGGGCAAAGAACACGATGGAAAAGATCTGTTGTCGAGTCATACGAACGTCGCAGTCTCTTGAGGCAGCATCGAGTAAATAACAGATCTGACGGCGTCTGTCACGGGAGGAAAGAATTGGATGGAAGGCACAGGGCCACCCGACGTGAGGTCGACACGACGAGCGAGAGGGGAGAGTGCGCTTACAGGTCGACTTCCCTTCCGATCAGGGCAATCGCCTTTCCACGATGCGCGTTCATGTCGCGAACATTATTCGATACTCGAGAGGCTTCTTCGGGCCAGCCTGTGACCCCCATATCACTGACTCCCTGAAATTTGGCCCCTTCTTCCATCAGCATCATCGGGCAATGGACTTCGCCGATCAGAATCGCGGTTTTGAGGAGCTGGATCTTCCCAGTTGCGGTGACCGTAGCTTTGATACGTCCGCTGCTGATCAGTGAATCGGCCTGGATGGTTCCCTTCACGACTCCATCTTCCCCGACGATCACTTGCCCCTTCGTGTACACCTCCCCTTCGAGTCGCCCATCGATCCGCACCGTACCATCGACCTTGATTTCCCCTTTGAGCTCAACACCTTTTGCCAACAGCGTAATATTGCCATCGTCGACAGACCCGGTCTTTTTCATGAGGACTCCTCTCTGCAGGCCAACCTTCCCCAAGGGTACCTGAGGACCAGGGATACGCCTAACAGTTTGTGGAATCCAGCACCCGGGTAGGCGCTCCACCCTACTCCGATAAACCAAGCGTCTGCTTCATCCGTTCCCAGAGGCCGCCTCCATGCACTTCGCAATAGACCGTCGGCTCGGTTCCAGCGATGAAGAACTCAACTCGCTTCTCCGGACATTGCGACGTCGCGAGTTGTCCGCTTTTGGGATCAATCTTCCGCTGAACAACCCCAACGGGCGCCTCAAAATCAGGAGAATCACGTGGGATCAGCCGTCTCGCCAATTCACTCCAAATCGGGAGAGCTGCCTGGGCGCCGGTCAACTTGAGAGGGCGTTCATCGTCAAACCCGACCCACACACCGATCGCCATATCCGGGGTATAGCCAATGAACCAGGCGTCTCGATACCCATCGGTTGTCCCAGTTTTGCCTGCCACTGGGCCGTGTACTCCCAACACTCTGGCTTTGGCCCCAGTACCATGGTCCACCACCCCTTTCAACAACGACGTCATGAGAAATGTCCCTTGTGGACTTGCCGCCTGACGCCGATCAAGCGGGGGACTCCAGATGGTCTCACCTCCCTCACGCACCATGTTGGATAGCGCGACCGGATGGATGACCACGCCTCCATTGGCAAGCCCGGCGTAGGCGGATGTGATCTGAAGCAACGAGACTGAAGAACTCCCCAACGCCAGGGATAAATCGTCCGCCACCGGTGTCGTGACTCCGAACGCGTGCAGCAGACTCGTGAGCGCCGTAATCCCAGTTCGATGTGCCGTCCGAACGGCGGGAACGTTCAAGGACTGCTCAAGTGCCGTTCGGACCGTCACCGGCCCTCGATACTGCCGATCATAATTCTGAGGTGACCAAGACCCTGTGCCGGATTCCAAGGTCACCGGCTCATCCATCAGTAATGTTGCCGGAGTCAGTCTGGCCGTACCGTGGTCACGGGCTGCCTCAAATCCGGCCAGGTACACAAACGGCTTGAAGAGAGACCCCGCTGATCGATGCGCCTGCACCGCACGGTTGAATTGGCTCAGCTGATAGTTACGACCGCCGACCATCGCACGCACGTGACCGGTCTTGACATCCAGGACGACCGCCGCCCCCTGAAGTGGAGGCTCGACTCCAGCCAGGGCCGGATAGCTCTTTTCAAGTTTCGCCAATCCTTCGTGCAACGCCCGTGCGACGATTCGCTGTGCCCTAGGATCAAGGGTTGAATAAATTCGCGCGCCATCCGGTATGTCCAGTCCTGTCCCCTGCTCAATTTCTCTGAGCAGATGATCGACAAAGTACGGCGCATCGGTGAGGACATCCTGATTCAGCATAACCTTCACCGGTCGGTTCATGGCCTCGGCCACGGCGTCCTCCGCCAAGATTCCCTCTTCCTTCAGCCGGCGAAGCACCACATTGCGACGCGTCGTTGCAGACTCAACGCTTTTGACGGGAGAATAGGCATTGGGTCCCTTGATCAATCCGACGATCAGCGCGATTTCATCGATCGACAAGTCGTCAAGATTCTTGCTGAAATAGCGATGGGCGGCTTCTCCCACACCGTAGATCGAAACCGGTCCGGCTTGGCCGAGATAGATCTCGTTGACATAGCTTTC
>JANPKE010000278.1:0-5260 GCA_031425875.1 Nitrospirota bacterium | reverse complement strand
ACATCGTAGCCGATCTCTTCCAAATCTTTTTGTGCGCGGGTGAGTTCCTCTTCGGTCACGTAGGCCACGGTGTCGGGAATGCCGTTGTCTTTGAGTGCGCGCACGATCACGCCTAAGGTCTCTCGCTCGTCCGGCGGCATATTGCCGCCTAACGGAAATTCGAGCCGTCGACGATAGGGACTCTCAAATGTTTCGTTCAACGCCCTGATGGTCTTCAGCACAAGTCTGTCTTGTTCCCAGGCTTGCAGTGTAGGCCCAGCAGAGGGATGCGTCGCCAGCAGATCCATGAGGGTGATCGCATTCGTATTCAAGGACCGCCCGACGAATTCCCGCTGGGGCTCAAAGGTCGTCTGCTTTAGCCCCAGCTGTTTGGCCACAGCATCGACTAACGCGAAGTTGATCATGAAGCTATATTGCCCGCCGAACTGACCGTAGCAGGGCTTCTCAGGATCATTCAAGACATTCATGTCGGCGGTCCCGGCATCGAAGGCGCTGAAGCCGATCGCGTCCGAAGCCAGAAGCCGCTTCGCCTCTTTTAGCGTCGCGAAGGCCCCAACGTTGACTGGCACCAAGACTTCTTGGTCGATGGCCTGGAGGAAGTCGACGATCGTTTTTCGATAGGGCACATCCTTCCACTCCACTTTGCGGTATTCTTTTTCCCAGACCAGCTCATCGAGAAAGGGTGGAAACGTCTTGAGCTCATCCAGATTCTTCTCCTGAAAAGCCCGGACGAACGCCGACCAATCTTGAATCTTGGTATGGAGGGACTCGCTCAGATTGGGACGGAGATACTCTTCCTCGACCTCGCCGCCATGTTTCGCCAACAATTTCGTCGGCAGATCGTTCCACAACTCGTTACAGATGATCCGGTCGACCGTCCCATCTGCCACTCCCTCCATCAGCTCAATCGATCCACAATGGGTATCCACACGATCCCGATGCACTGCCAGGTCCGGATGAGCGAGGGCTCCATCCAATACCGATTGTTCCCAATCAATCAGGACATATCGCACTCGCGGATAAACCGTACGTTCTGTATCGAGGGTCTTGAGATGGCTGAGGAAGCAGGCGGCCAGGTTGCCATTGCCAGGCCCCAGCTCTAGAACGGTAAGAGGAGAGGCCTGATGGATGCGGGGTAAGGGGTCGGAAGGTTGACGACCTATTATCTTCTCGCGTTTGGTGACGCGCTCAAAATAATCAGCTGCCAACGCATGGGCGAGCCGGAAATCTGCGGAGGCGAACGTCTGGTAGTACGATCGGAGTTTGTCCCCTCGCAGGCCATAGAAGAGCTGGTTGAGATGGATCTGCCAGTGATCGAGCGGCTTATACTCTCCAATGAGCTGGGGAAGGGCGTCAGCGTCTTGCAACATATATCTTGGGTCACCAGTGAGAATGTTCAGTTGTCCGTTCAGTGGTCGAAATCCTACCAGATGGCTGGAAAATGCCGCAATGGGCCACTTGCTCACCGATTTCTTGACAGCTTCCCCTCGACAGGTGTAGCAGACATGATGACCAGAAGTTCCCACCTAGCCAGCATTGTGATGGTGACTGTACTCTTGTCGAGTTCAGTAGCGCCTGGCGAAGAAGTCCCACTGACCGAGAACGTGCCGATCTCCGAGTTTCAAAACCGCACAGAGGACATCAAAACCTACGATTTCGATGCTCCTCCACAGGGCATGTTTCGTTCAATCGCCATGGCGGAAGACTTTGAAGAGCGCCTGGGGCCTCTTCGAACTCATGAAATCGTGCCCATCAAAACTACCGAACGCTTCCGCGCTGATGTGGCCACTATTTTTATTGTGTTCTCACTACATCAACATTATCAAGCCTTCACAGTCTTCGGCCGTTGTATGCCCGAACAGGTGCCCGGCGTCTTACCAGAAACGATCGTCAGCGAGGATGCCATGCACATTGCCTTAGAGGACGAGAGCGGGTATCTCACGTTGTCGCCCCCGCAGAAGGGCTGGAAGCCTGGCCGCTACAAGGTCGAAATTCATACAGGCGAGCAAGTCAACGAGATGACCCTCATGGGCACGATGCGTTTCACTATTGTGGCGTCCGGCCAATAGCCTGATCGACGATCAGCCCTACCCCCCAGACACGCGTTTGACCCTCTCCCCGCCTTCCGTTAGAATGCGCCAGTTTTTATCGCCACTTCAGACCGCAGCTCTAAATTTTGCGTATCATGACGACGCCAACCAGCCCCCAGTCCAATCCCTGGGCCTCAGTCATCATCCCGATCAAGGATGAACGAGAGAACTTGTCTCCGCTTATGGCAAGCCTGCTGAAAGTCATGGATTCGCACGAGCTATCACGCTCCCGCCCGTACGAGATTCTCTTCGTCGATGATGGAAGCAGCGATGGAAGCAGCAACGAGCTGGACCGCTTAGCTCGCGAGCATGCTCAGGTACGAGTGTTTCACTTCGACCGCAATTACGGCAAGACCTGCGCGCTTGAGGCTGGCTTTCGGCAATCATCGGGCGAGATCATCATCCAGATCGATGGAGACCTTCAACAGGACAGCGAGGATATCTTGAAGCTGATTCCCTATACCGCCTCTCATGACGTGGTCTGCGGATGGAGACAGCAACGACAGGACGGCGTCGTGAAGATGCTGTCCTCCCGGATTGCGAACCCTGTGCGCAACTTATTCACTCATGACGGTGTCCATGATACGGGATGCCCGCTCAAGGTCTTTCGACGCCCCGTTTTGGAGCGGATTCGACTGTTTGAGGGGATGCACCGGTTTTTCCCGGCGCTCGCCTTGATGCATGGTTTTACAGTGACCGAGGTGCCGGTTCGGCATTATCCACGCATTCATGGGATATCCAAGTACGGCATGGGGAACCGCCTGTTTAAGTCGCTCTATGATCTGATCGCGGTTCGATGGATGCAACATCGAGTGTTGCGCTATAAATTCCGAGATAACTGACATGTGCAACCAACCCCAAGGCAGATCCTTTCACGATGCTGGCATGCTGATATTGGCCTCCTTCCAACGACCTCAATGACTACTGAAACCATCTGGCTCGGCATCGGTTTTCTCGGCCAAGGACTGTTTTTTGGTCGGTGGTTGGTGCAGTGGATTGCGTCCGAGCGGACCGCTGAAAGCCGCGTCCCCGTTTCCTTTTGGTATATGAGTCTCATCGGAGGGCTGATTACGCTGACCTACGCGATCTACCGAAAAGACCCTGTGTTTATCTCAGGGCAAGCACTCGGGGCGGTCGTCTATGTGCGCAATCTGGTCCTCATTCATCGTGCGGATCAAACCAAGAGCGAGCCTCGACCGCAGGCATGAGCAGCCGCAACACACACTGCCGTTCGACGCCTTTCACGACCCACGGGTAACGGCCACATCCGACCATGGAACGTACCTCTCCTCAACCGATACAACTGCTTCTTCTGCTGCTCCTCTCCGGCCTGCTTTTTTTCACCGGCCTCGGCAGCATGGGCTTGACGGATCGCGATGAAGGCCGCAATGCCGAAGCCGGGCGGGAAATGTTCGCCTCCAGCGACTTCGTCACCCCGACCTTCAATGGGGAACTACGCGTCGCCAAGCCGGTCTTTGTGTATTGGCTGATGACGATGTCGTACCACGTCTTCGGCGTGAGCGAGCTTGCGGCGCGGGCGCCCTCAGCCCTATTCGGGGTTGGGTTGATCGTGATGCACTATCTGTTTCTCACTCGGCTGCGTGGCCCGACCGTCGGCCTGTTTGGGGCCTTGATGTTGCTGTTGAACATTGAGGTACTGGCGCTCGGGCGCATGGCGATTACCGATAGCGTCCTGATCTTCTTTACCACCTTGTCGCTCTACGGGTTTTGGCTCGGCCTTCATGAACCGGGCCGAGGGCGCCATTGGATCTGGGCCTTTTATGCCGGTATGGCCATGGCGACTTTAACCAAAGGACCGGTGGGATTCGCCGTGCCGCTGATCACTGGTCTCTTGTATCTCGCTGCCACCCGACAATGGCTTGTTTTTTGGCAGAGAGGCGTGCCTCTCGCCGGCGCGTTGCTGTTCCTTCTCCTCGCCGGTCCCTGGTATGTCGCCATGTTCCTTCTCCATGGAGATGCCTATTCCTCTCAAGCGAAGGTCCACACGGTGGGGCGATTCCTCGCTCCGATGGAAGGCCACGGAGTGGGCTGGTGGTTCTATTTTCCGGTCCTGCTGCTGGGCTTTTATCCGTGGAGCGCATTCTTACCGGCAGGGCTCTATCGAGCCTATCAGAGCTGGCGAGCGTGGCGCCTGATGAGGAATCGCGCACACGACTCAGAGATACCGCCAGGGTCCGGTGAGGAGTTGGAGTGGTTCGCGGGGCTCTGGATTATCGGCGTGTTCATCTTCTTTAGCCTGTCCTCCACCCGACTGCCTCACTATATCGGCCCGCTGTTTCCCGCTTGCGCCCTCCTGGCTGCTTCATTTTGGAGCCAAGGGTTAAAAGATTCTTCCACGAGAGGCCTGCGCGGGTCGATCCATTTCATGATGGGAATTGGCTATCTCTTGGCGATCGGGTTTGCGAGTGCACCCTCTCTATTCATCAAATTCTCAGGGAAGATGGTCAAAGAGTTCCCGCTCGCCACTCAATTCGATCTGGGTATCGGTCCGTACGTCGGCGCAACAATCATCGTGGTCGCTATGGGACTGATCGGATATTTTGGCTGGAACGACAACAGGCGAGGCATGGTCTTTGGGGTGGCCGGAGGCGCGCTGGCGAGTGTGTTTCTTGTCGCCATCCTGATGGTCGTTCCCGGACTCAATCGCTACGCAATTGCGCCGCCGCAGGAATTAGCCTACGCGGCCGGGTTGAACCTGAATCCGACCGACCAACTGATTGCGTTCGGCTCGACCAGACCATCCATCGCCTTCTACGCGAGGCGACCTGTGACCTTTATCCCAGCCAACGAAATCGACCGGCTGCGTACGGCACTGCGTAAAGAGGGCCGGACGATGATCCTCCTTCCGGAATATGTTCAGGATGCCTTGCCGGAGGAAGCAGCTGGATTTCAGCCGATTCTTAAGCGATACGGCTATGTCTTGCTAGGCAACCAACCGATGGTCACCGCGCCGCAAGGTTCTGAGGTTGTTTCACCAGACCCACCAAGATTCCTTTACGCTAGTTCAATCACCTCCGCTTCATCTTCTAGATGAGTGCACGACTGGTGACGTTTCTTAGCGCTTCGACTTCACCCATCATTCTTGACAAGAGCTGGAAGTTAGCGATACTACACAACCCTTTGACTCAACTCGTGAGGGATGATCGTGA
>JANPKE010000277.1:0-1794 GCA_031425875.1 Nitrospirota bacterium | reverse complement strand
CTTTAGAAAACGCGCTTTACATCAGGAATCGCCTGCCGAGCAAGATGTCTCGTCCATCGCTGTCTTCACTTCCCCATTGAGCCTGGCATCCAATAGTCTATCAAAATTCTTTTGAATTGCGGTCCCGGTTTGAGTCCCATTTCCTTCAAATCCGCATCCGTCAGAATCGGTATCACGTGCTGATAGGTCGTGAGAAAGACCGAGACCTGTCGCATGACTGTTTATCCTTTGCTCTTCACTATGAGAATCACCAGCGTCTCATCGGATAATGCCGACAAGAGATGTTTCAGGCCTACTAGCTTACGTGATCGTTACGGTGCGAGCTATAAACCGGGTTGGTAGAAGGCGGCTGCTCTGCTAACGACTGCGAGAGATGATTCGATTCGAATTGAATCCCTTCATGGTCTCTGCGCAACCACCATGAGTAGATTGCTGACGGATTCACGGATGAGCTGGATCAACGGTTCTGGGTAGACTCCTAAGAGGAGGATGATCGATGCAACAAATCCGAGCGAGCATACGGCCGTCCAACTGACGAACTCTAACTGCTGCGGTGTCTCCTGTTGAGGATGTGTTGCCGGTACAGCTACCTCACCGAACAGGGTCACGAACAGTCGAAGGTAATAGTAGAGACTCACGACGCTGTTCCCAACCAGCGCCAACACCAGCCACCACAGGCCAGCGTCAACACCGGCCGTGATCGCATAAAACTTCCCGATGAATCCAGCCGTCACGGGGATGCCGGCCAGCGACAGCAGGCTCAGTGCCAGCATGGCAGCGAGCCAGGGGCGAGTCCAAAACAAACCTTGATAGTCCTCGAAAAAATTCTTGTCCCCTCGCTCGCTTGAATACACCGTCACCACCCCAAAGGCACCTAATGACATGGCACAGTAGACGATGACATAAAAGGTGACTGCTTCTGCAGCGGGAGGACCACCGGCCAGTAAGGCTACGAGCACATAGCCGAAGTGGGCGATTGAGGAATAGGCCAGAAGCCGTTTCACATTCTGTTGCAAGAGCGCAAGGACATTCCCTGTGACCATTGACATAACAGCCAGAAGGCTGAAGAGATGGACAACGGGAGGCAGTTCTAACACCCCAACCTCGGTGACGAATCGGAGTAGCAGGGCCACCACTGCTGCCTTGGAGACGGTTGCAATATAGGTCGTGATGGGAGTAGGCGCTCCCTGGTACACATCAGGAATCCACATATGAAACGGTGCAAGCCCGAGCTTCAAGGCGATCCCAACGAGAACCAAGATCAATCCTCCCAGCCACAATGCGGGGACAATTTGCGCCTGTTTCACAATCGCTCCCACCCCGTGAAAGGTCATGGCGCCACTTTCGAAATACAGAAGCGCGAGACCGAACAAAAGGAGCGCTGACGCAGTAATAGACAGCAACAGGTATTTCACCGCGGCTTCGAGCGGGTGACGTCTCGTTCGCAAATAGCCGATCAGACTGCAGAGGGAAAGGCCGAGGAGTTCGAACCCAAGAAAAAACGACACGAAGTGCGCAGCCGTGGTGAGGACCAATCCTCCGAAGGTGGCCAGGAGTATGAGCAGATAGTACTCCTCCACACCTTCCTTTTCACGAAACTGGACACTCAAATATCGGTACGACAAGGCGATGATGACCATCGTGGCAGTCAAGACGAGTCCCATGTACAACAAGGCATGTCCATCCACGACCAACAACGTGGTCACGGCTCGCGGTGTCACCGTTGCCGCCCAGGGTAGAGTCGCCAGCGTGAGGAGACATGACATGAATGCGAAGATGGCGATCCTTGCATGG
>JANPKE010000276.1:0-3061 GCA_031425875.1 Nitrospirota bacterium | reverse complement strand
AGCTTGCTCGACTGGGAAACGAATGTAGCTGATTAGGTAAGACCAATCTTGACGCGTTGAGAATCCACCCGGCAGATTGCGAAGCAGGACTCCCCAGCAAAATTAGACGGATTCATGTCAGTGTTTGACCTGTTCGATGCGAGCCGGGATGAGGGTGAGCCCCCTCATCCCGGCTCGCATCCAGACCCATTTCTCACGATGAAAACTTCTTTGGTGCGGGATCAAAACCAGTCGCTTCACCATGATTACTTGCGGTCAGGGCCAAGCGCCCCATACATGAGGAACACCGCACCGATCACCAGCACTCCAATGTTCAACAGCATCAACATCATCATCACCGTTCACCTCCTTTCGTCGCAAGCTGCGCCGTGCAAGATTGAGTCACGCCTTGCGCATGAACATCGTCAACATCATTACTGCTAAAACTATCGCGCCCGAGATCGTCAACAGGGCCATCTCATCACTCATCATATATGTATCCATATCTGTACCCGTCCTTTCTGTATCTCCATCGTGATTCATTCACGTGGAGCGCGAGTGGTATGCTCGAAATCCGATGATGGAACCGCGTTCCATGGTAGAACCGTTCTTCATCGAGGATCCTCCAGCCGTTTTTCATGACAAGTACTATGCAGTTCTTGAGCCACACAGGATCTAAATCTAACTCCTGGTATTTTCAGCGCCTACGCAGATGTACTCATGTGTGGCGGCTTGCCTCTGAATCAGAATGGATTCCAGGGTGGATCAAATTTGATGCGGCCGTGGGGGAACGGCGGTCGATGATGCCGTGAGAAATCGAACGAGGAGATGAAATCTTTGTAGGAGTATCGTTCTTTCAGTCCGAGGGATTAGCAGGGGGCTTGACTGGAATCTGCTTCTGTCTCACCAATTTGGTCAGGTAGGTCCGTTGCAGACCAAGTTCGGCAGCGGCCTTTGTCTGATTCCACCCGTTTCGACGCAAGGCCGCCTCAATCAGCTTCTGGCTATAGGTGTCCATGCACTTGTGGTACGAGAAAAAGAGGACGTCGGGGTCGGACACCGGATCAACCGGAAGCGCGGAGATCATGGAAGGCGTTGGAGCAGGCAATGAGAGGTGTTCCGGTCCGATCGTGCCGGGGCATAAGATCAATGCGCGAGTGAGCACATTTTCCAATTCCCGGACATTGCCCGGCCAGGGGTAGTGGCGCAGCGTCTGGAAGGCCTCGTCGCTGAGGGTCACACGTTTACACAGGCCCACGTTGCTGGGCCGGTTGAGGAAATGGTCGATGAGGACGGGCAGATCTTCCATCCGTTCACGCAGCGGCGGCAGGGCGATGGTCATCACGGCAAGGCGAAAGTACAGGTCTTCGCGAAACGTACCTTGACGCATCGCCTGTTTCAGATCCTTGTTCGTGGCCGCGATAAACCGCACGTCGGTCCGTACTTCTTGCGTGCCGCCGACACGGTAAAATGTCCGATCTTGCAGGACTCGCAAGAGATGGCTTTGCATGGTGAGCGGCATGTCGCCGATCTCGTCAAGAAACAGCGTGCCTCCCTCGGCGATCTCAACTTTACCCGGCTCCCGTTTGGCGGCCCCGGTGAAGGCGCCCTTTTCGTGTCCGAAGAGCTCGTTTTCCAAAAGATTTTCAGGGAAGGCAGCGCAATTGACGGCAATGAACGGTTTCGTGGAGCGGGGGCTCCATCGATGAACGGCGCGGGCGACCACTTCCTTTCCCGTCCCCGTTTCGCCGAGCAACAAGACGGTCACGGAGGAAGCGGCGGCCTGTTTGGCCATCGCCAGTTGTGCGGTCATCTCCTTGCTGGTCGAGACGATCGGTTTGAACGGGGCATCGACTTCTTGGCGGAGCGTCTCGACCTGACGGTGAAGGGCGACAGTGGCCAAGGCTTTGTTGATCACGACCGTCAAATGGTCCGCGGTGAACGGCTTCGGCACAAAGTCGAAGGCGCCGAACTGCATGGCTTGCACGGCGCGTTCGATCGTCCCGTATGCCGTGAGGATCACGATCAGCGGCGTCGTATAAGTGACTGAAGCCTGAGTCGCGCCTTCATCCCTGGGGGTAGTGCGAGGGGAGATCGCACTGACCTGCTCTAAGACCTCAAGCCCTGAGAGCAACGGAAGCTCCAGGTCCAACAGCACCAGATCAGGCGCTTCCTCCTGAATCAAGCGCAAAGCCTCCTTCCCGTTCGTCGTCGTCAGCGGTTCATGCCCCATCCATGTGACACGATTCTCCAAGCTCAGGAGGATATCGCGATCATCGTCGACGATGAGAATTTTCGCGCGCATAGAATGTCGCTCCTTTCCGAATATCCCGGTCTTCTGACAAACCTACCGTGAACGACCGGCTGATTACATCGCCCGACCCGGGTCATCCTGTGGCCTGGCGACCGGCAGCGTGAAGTAAAAGCGTGATCCGGCCTCCGGCCGGCTTTCCACCCATATCTGGCCCTGGTGCATGGTGAGGAGTGTCTTGGTGATGTACAGACCGAGTTGAGCGCCTTGTGATGCCGGTATGGCCGACGGCACTCTGGAAAACTCATCAAAAATATTCGGCAGGTGATCGGCGTCGATCCCGCAGCCGGTATCCGCGACGCATGTTTGGACGAATTGCGGCGGCGATTCGCAAAACTCCACGGCCACTCGTCCTCCCGGCGGCGTGAATTTGATGGCATTCCCGATGAGATTCCACAGAATCTGCTCTACTTTGTCGCGATCGCCTTGAACGGGCGGAAGTGACCCGACCGGCGCTACGGAGAGGGACACGTTCTTTTCCGCGGCGATCATCTGCAAACTGTCGGCCACGATCGTCGTGATCTGATGGAGACAGATGCCTTCCATGCGAAGAGCGACTCGGTGAGTGTCGAGATCCGACCAATCGAGCAATTGCACGACGATTCGCCCAAGACGGGTGACATTGTGCTGGATGCGGGTGAGATAGGTGTGCTGCAATTCAGTCAAGGGCCCCGTCACGCCGTCGAGCATGTTTTCCGCGAAACTGCGGATCGCCGTCATGGGCGTTCGCAGCTCGTGTGAAACGACCGAGAGAAACGTCGTTCGACGCCG
>JANPKE010000275.1:0-7233 GCA_031425875.1 Nitrospirota bacterium | reverse complement strand
CTCCTCCGGTCCGTCCAAGTCCGGGCTTGTCATATCATGACTTGGCCTATCGTCTCAATTGGGTCCCATAGGACAAGACCATAAATCCGATATGGCCATATTCTACCAAGAAGTCCGATTATCAACATTCGCTCTGCACTCAGGACCTCCTCCTTGATACGTCTGCGTCAGTGATCACTCGCGTGCTGGAGTGAAAGATAACCTGGTCTTTATTATTAGTCCAATTGATAATTTCTTGTACCTATATAAGAATAAATTATGATAAAAGTCGATCGATGACACTGACGGAATTGCAGTACATCGTAGTCGTGGCGCAGGAACGGCATTTCGGCCGCGCTGCGGAACGAGCATTCGTGACCCAACCGGCATTGAGTCTGGCGATCAAGAAGTTGGAAGACGAATTGGGTACGATGATTTTCGAACGACGCCGGAGCCGAATCGAACTGACTCCGCTCGGCGAGCAAATCGTCCATCAAGCGCAGCGTGTGCTAGAAGAAGCGGAACACATCAAACTCATCGCCGCGCAAGGTAAAGATCAACTAAATGGGCTGCTGCGGTTTGGGGTCATCGCCACCGTCGGGCCTTATATCCTACCAGATCTAATCCCAACTCTTCACAAGCGCGCGCCGGCGATGCCGCTCGAAATCGAAGAGAGCTTAACGGCCAATCTGACCGCGATGCTAAAGAACGGGAAATTAGATGTGATCATGGTGGCCCTGCCGTTTGAAGAGCTGGGCATTCACACTCACGCCCTCTATGACGAGCCGTTCAAAGCAGTGGTCCCAGTTGGGCATCGGTGGGAACACAAAAAACAGATCGACGCGCGGGAACTCGACGGCGAAAAGGTGTTACTGCTTCATGCCGGGCACTGTTTTCGCCAGCAGGTGTTGAATGCTTGCCCGGAACTGAGCCGATCCGATGCGGAAGGTCTACAGGGAAATTCTCTCGAAACGATTCGCCAGATGGTCGCGTCGGGGTTAGGCGTCACCGTGCTACCCTGCAGTGCTCTCACGAAGAAGTACGCAAATAAGCGATTGATCGCCATCGACCTGGCAAAACCGGTACCGGGGCGTCGAATCGGACTCGCGTGGCGCCGCGGGTTTACACGACCACAAGTGATCGACGTGATCCGGGACGCAATCCATGGGCTGAAGCTGCCAGGATTGAGCATGGTGCCAGGCAAACACCGGTCGGCATGACGCCTCTCGGCGTTTCTTCTGGGCGCTTGTTGCGCCAGATGACTTTTGTTAGGATGCCGCCGACTCAACTGAAGCACGGCTTTGATGAAAATCGCCACGTTCAACGTGAATTCATTGCGCAAACGCTTGCCGATCGTGCTGGAATGGCTCGATCGACACAAACCGGATGTGCTGTGCCTTCAGGAAACTAAGGTCCAGGATAGCGAGTTTCCCTTGCTCACGCTGGCACCCAGCGGGTACGAGATCACGTTTCGAGGGATGAAATCGTATAACGGGGTGGCGATTCTCAGCCGAAAGAAGCCGGACGCAGTGTTCTACGGATTCGACGATGGAGGAGACCCGGAAGACGCTCGTTTGCTGAGAGTGATCATTGATGGGATTCCCATCGTGAACACCTACGTGCCGCAGGGGTTCGAAATCGACTCACCGAAGTATGCTTACAAGCTCGCCTGGTACGAACGTCTGCGAAACTACTTCAACACACACCTGTCACCGCAAGCCCCGGCGATCTGGTGCGGAGATATGAACGTAGCCCCACGCCCCCTGGACGTCCACGGTCCAGAGAAACATCTGAACCATGTCTGCTACCACGAAGCCGCGCGTAAGGCGTATGAGCAGACGGTTGCATGGGGATTTCAGGATGTCTTTGTGAAACTCTACCCGACACGTCAACAATATACATTCTGGGACTACCGTGCGCCGAGCTCACTTGCGGCCAACAAAGGGTGGCGGATCGATCATATGATGGCCACAGCGCCCCTCGCAAATACATGCGTGCAGGCGGATGTGGACGTCGAGCCACGGCGAGCGAAAGAACCTTCAGACCACACTTTTTTGTGGGCTGAGTTTTCGATCTGACCGTGCGCGCGACATCCACTCCAACCATGCGGATCAATCCCACAGTCTTGTGGCTGACCGGAATGAGACTCCGCTCCTAGGCCGCCTTGGCTCGCACGTGGTTGCTGCGATTCTGCTCGATCAAGGGATCAATGATCAGTCCACAATTGAGACAGCGTAGAATAACAGTACTGGACGAGACCGCCGGTTGACGCTCTTGAACCATCAGGCCTTTGCATTTCAGACAAGTCACAGTGTTCCTCCTGCTGAGGTGAATGATGACAATCACATCACATCTGCACGAGGGGTACAGTAGCATCGTGAGATTAACCCCAAGTTAACAGTCAGTTAAAAATTTCTAATGTCGCGTTCGGTCATCATTTAACTTTTCAGCTCGTTATGCCTCGTGCCTACGGTGTGATCGTTCAACTCTCCGCGAGGACGTCACGGACTCAGCTGCGAACTCCTATACTGAAAGTGGTTGAGAAACACTCCATGAAGAATCCAACACCATCCGCCCATAAGACATTTACGGCGGATGTGGCAATTATTGGTGGAGGAGCGGCTGGCCTTGCCGCTGCCATCGCAGCTAGAGAACACAGCCAAGACGCAAGGATTTACCTACTCGATGGGGCTAAGTCATTGGGGGCTAAAATTCTGGTCTCAGGCGGAGGACGTTGCAACGTCACGCATGATTGCGTGACACCGAAGGATTTTTTTGGAAACCGACACATCATCCGCAACGTGCTTGCGGCGGTTTCGCTTAAACAGACGATCGCATGGCTAACCTCATTAGGTGTTGAATTGAAGCGCGAAGACACCGGTAAGATGTTTCCAACCACCGACAAGGCACGCACTGTTCTCAATGCACTGCTTGCGCGTGCGCGAGATTCGGGTGTCATGGTATGCCCAGATCATCGTGTGAACGGGGTCACTCGGTCCCAAGATGGCTTTCAAGTTCGGCATAGGTATGGCCTGCTCCATGCCGCCCGACTCATTCTCGCCACCGGTGGTCAATCGTTGCCGAAAACAGGCAGCGATGGATTCGGGTATCGGCTGGCCCGCTTTCTTGGCCATCACGTGACACCGACGGTCCCGGCGTTAGTCCCGCTCCTATTGCACCACTCGATGTTTCACACAACGCTCTCAGGCCTCTCGCAAGAAGTAGCGCTGACAACTCAGGTGGATGGTCGAGAAGTTGATCGACGCACAGGAAGCCTGCTCTGGACTCATTTCGGGATCAGCGGCCCCGTCGTCATGGACGCCAGCCGCTTCTGGACCCTTGCAACGAATCAAGGCGTACCTGTGGATCTCTATGGCAACTTCGTGCCGGGTCGATCATCTGAGGCATTGAAGGAATGGTTTATCAGACAGACCGTTGAACATCCAAAGCGCTCGGTCGTACGAACCCTCTCGTTACTGCTCCCAGAGCGCTTTGCCGAATCACTCTGCCGTCATAGTTCTTGCGATCCGCAGCACATCATGGCTCAGGTTGCACGCACGGATCGAGATCGGTTGTTGAACGCTCTGACCAGGTTTCGCTTTCCGATCGAGGGCGACCGCGGGTGGAACTTTGCTGAAGTCACGGCCGGGGGCGTGCCTTTGGAAGAAATCGACTACCGCACGATGGAATCAAAGCTGCTTCCTGGACTTTATCTCGCCGGGGAGCTGTTGGATTGCGACGGCCGAATCGGGGGGTTCAATTTTCAATGGGCTTGGACGACGGGCGGGCTGGCGGGGCGGTCAGCAGCCAAGAGCCTTCTTGCGAATAATCGTCATCAGGAAGCCCAGGATTGACAGGTTGACTCGCCTTTCTTTTCAACACGAGCATCCCACACCCAAGATCACCACACGCCTGCCTCTGCCTCTGAACAAGCCTTGGCCCTAGGAAGACTCCTATACGAAGCTGCTCCTTCCTTCATAGACGGCTCATTGGGGGGCAACATCGTCACTTGGAGCTTTTCTTCAGCGAACGCCTCATCGTTGGTCCGCAAGACGCCTTCACGATTCAATATCTTGACCACATTCGTGCGCGACACGATCGGTGGGTATTGCCTGAACTGGTCCGCCGAGACGTAAGAAACCTGGATGGTCACCGGGCGGCGCTTGGCGTAAATGAATTCACGCAGATTGTCGTCAATAGGCGTCTTCAAGGTGACGACCGCCGAACTCTTCCCGGGAAGAGTCGCGATCGAGAGGACATACAATGGCTTCACATCAGGCGGTGCCTCTTTCTGGACGGTGACCGCACGATTCGGCGCCGTCAGGAGCTGCGTCGACTGATTGATGGCAGGAGACCGGACACCCACCCGCAAATTTGTGATGTCGCGATCGGACACATTTTCGAGCAATAGCTTGACGAGTACCCAGGCTTGCGAATCGGGGGCTTTGGCCCGACCATTCGGCACCGATTGTTCCTCTCGGCGGATGCTGCAATCAGACACCAGATTGCGTCGTTCAAAAAAATAAAGCGTATTCATCCCCTGGGTCTGAATGCCCCGTTCATACGTATAGAACGATACGCCGACATGAATCATCGTCGGTCTGAACCAGTTCACAACCGTTGGGAGGACAAAGGGGACAAAGGCCGCAAACAGACCAAGAATGGCAACCTTACTGAGGAGGCTTTGCCGCCAGAACCATTTCCAGCACCTCGTTAACCACGCCATGGAAATCTTGCCCGATATTCTCGGTCTTGCATGTGCTAACCATACGCCCTTGGAGGAACTCCCGACAAGAGTAAGACTGGTCCTTGACTGTCGCCGCTCCAAGTCGCCATGCTGATCGTGAATCGGCTCAAGAGGATCAATGTCGGAGAAGCAGTCTAGAGAAGCTCACAAGACGGATCGGCAGATCACTATCCGCTGGAAAGTGATGCTTGCACTCAGCATCGTCCTCATTGCGCTGGGGCTCTTTGTCGAGTGGCCCCCTCCGCAGGAAACCAGCGTACCAAACACGTCATCGTTCCTGATCATCCTCGGTGGGCTCCTCGGCGCGGTTGGACTCCTGACTGCACTTCGGGGAGAGTAGACTCGTAGATACGGAGAGGCAGGCTCTGCGTCTATGGATCTGGGAGATCGGACCGGACTACCGACTTCCCGTCTGGGACTGAACTGCGCTCACGCCATACGGGCTGAAGAAGGCCAGCACCTTGTCGCCCACCTTAAACTGGCCACCAAGTTGGGTTTGTTGCGTGAGGTTCAGAATATGGAGCTGCCCTTTTTCGTCTCGAATGACCATCGTCCCTGGAATACCGACGGTCACCGAGACAACTTCTCCTTGAACAGGCGGAAGTGCGAGGCCGGAATCGGGTAGACTGACTATTGTGATGGCCAGGAGCAGGAGACCGTTCAGTAAGCTGGTTATAAACCGATGCATGGCGACGTTTCCTTTCCTCATGATGGTGACGGTCAGTCTCTCCAGACACCATGATTGCCGGAATGGATTTCCAGCACTGACCGGCCTTCTGTCATTGTATCAGGATGCCTGTCAACCAGGCATACGGCGGTTGAGCAAGAAGCGCGGCAATTCGCAACACACATAATTTTCCCCTAACCGCCGGGGTGACTCCAGATCTCACCCGATCCCACTCACGACTCTTGGTCACACGCTTGTCCCCCTGCGGTCAGGGCGACAAATCCTGGCCAAATTCACCGTCTTGGCCTCTTCACCGATCGCACAGTATAGAAGGCGCGCCATTCCCCCGTGTCACCCGAAACCCGGTGCCCCCCGGGGTACGTAACATGGGCTATGTGCTCAGAATTAGACCCCCCTCTTTCGTGGTAGGTATTTCGAGGAATGTGCTCACTTACTCTCTCCGCTACGCTTGATCTATCAGGCCAATGGACACAAGCGGAAGGAGAACCCATGACGAACAGAACGAATCCCATGCGGCGCCATAGTCGGTTTCCGGTCAGCTGGCCCGTGGTATACGGAAATGACGCGATTCTCGCAGAAGGGACTGTTCTAGATCTAACCTCTCGAGGCTGGCGAGTGGTGGGATCGATATCGATGATACCCGGTATGCAGTTGACCCTGCAGGTATCCGTCCCCGAACGATCCGCACCGCTGTGTATCCATCGGGCGACTGTGCTGTGGGTAAAAGATCATGAGTTTGCGATTGAAGCCCAGGAGATGGCACCGATCGATCAAGCCTGGGTCACCGAATTTCTCCGGCACAAACTCGGGCTCATGTGGATGTCACGAACCGCTGATGATGAGACCTCACTTCAGGCCAGAGAAAAGACGCCTCATGGTGAGACCGCCCTATCACAACATTCTATTCCATCCATCGAGGAGGTCCTGCGTCGATTTCTTGTGATTGAAACCGGTTCGGCTGATATGCCTGCCGAACCGCGGTGGGACAGTGACTCGGAGTTTCAGGAGACTGAGACACATACCCTCTGCAACCGCCAGCCCGAGAAGATCTTGCGCGAAGCACGCCGCATCCTTCGACGCATGGTTGCTCTCAAAGGGGATCGTGTCCGAACCGGCAGAAGTCTGATTGTGAGCAATTAGCCCTTCGGGAGCAGAAGCCTAACCGACATTACCTCAACAGCCTGGTCGATGCGAAAGGGAAGCCCCCGGATGGCCGGCGGCTTCCCCGTGAAGAAACTCAGCGCTTCAGGGTCTCAGCAAACATCCTTTGCTTCAAAAGCACCCAACCTCTTTATTTCTGCCAGGCGTCATATTGATACCGAGAAGTCTTCAAACGATCGGACCGATTCGGACGTCCAATTCCTCGCATCCAAGCCGGGCGGTTTGCCCTGTCCCGGTAGCATGGTGGTAGCAGAACGTGGCCTGGATAATTCTGAGCTGAACCCGCTCATTAAGAGCCGCCACGAAGATCCATCTCCGGACACCGAAACAATGACGCCATAGAACAAATGGAAGTGAGGCCTAAGTCATCATGAATCACCGTGGGCCAGGGTGTTTTGGCACCAATGCGTTAAGGTGTGGCCGCATTAGCGCACCCACTTCACGTGCCCCTCTTCAATGGGTGTGTGTAGTCGTGCGGTACCCAATCGGAATGATCGTCTAGCGAGAATGCACGATGGGTTTAACTCGATTTAAGGGAAGCCATCTCGATCGAGAAGCGGTATTTCACATCGGATTTGAGCAGTCTATCGTAGGCTTCGTTGACCCTCTGAATGGGGATGACTTCAACATCGGCGGTGACGTTGTGTACGCCACAAAA
>JANPKE010000274.1:0-2221 GCA_031425875.1 Nitrospirota bacterium | reverse complement strand
AGCAGCTCCTCCACTCCAAGCGTTATGAGGATGTCCTGCAAGAGTCGTATTTTGCCCAGCGAGAGGGGCGTTACGTCGTGCCGGTGAAGGCGGACATGCGGGGGAGAATCCATGGGATCGTCCACGATGTCTCGTCCAGCGGGGCCACGGTCTTTCTGGAGCCGCGGGAGTTGGTTGAGCTGAACAATTCCATCAAAGTGGCGGATTTGGAGATTGAACGGGAGGTCCAGCGTATCTTACGGGAGCTGACCGATCTCGTAGCCTCGAGAGCGCAAGATATCGGGCAAGGGGTAGCAGTATTGGCTGACTGTGATGTCATTCGCGCGAAGGCCGAGATGAGCCGTCGGCTGAAATGTCACCCCGTCGTCTTGAATGAGGATGCGCGTGTGATGTTGAAGCAGGCGCGGCACCCGCTGTTGCTCATCGCCAAAGATCAAGTCATCGCGAACGACATTCTGATGGATGAGACGGTCCGTATCCTGGTGATTTCCGGGCCGAATACGGGAGGAAAGACGGTCTCGCTCAAAATTGTCGGGCTGTTTGCCCTCATGGTGAGGGTCGGACTGCATCTCCCCTGTGCTCCGGAATCCGAGATGGCACTGTTTACTGATCTCTATGCCGATATCGGTGATGCGCAGGATCTGACCCGCGATCTGTCCAGCTATTCTGCCCATATGACAAGCATGATCCGACTCCTGTCCGAGAGCGCCGCCCAACCGATGTCGAGTGCACGCCCCACGTCTCGATCTCTTGTCCTCCTTGATGAGCCTGTGACTTCCACCGATCCGCAAGAAGGCGCGGCGTTAGCCGAGGCGCTGATGTGCCGCTTGGCTGAGCTGAACATGAAGGTGGTGGTGACGACGCATTACGGCGCACTCAAAGAGCTGGCGCAGACGACCTCCGGTTTTATGAATGCCAGTGTGGAGTTCGACGTGGAACGATTGGCGCCGACCTATCGATTGTTTATCGGGATCCCCGGTGGTTCATCTGCCTTGGAGATTGCCGGTCGTCTGGGTATGGATCAAAGCATTCTGAACGATGCGAGAAAGCGGTTACGTCGCGAGGACCCACGACTAGACGAATTGATGGCCGATCTGCAGCGCAAGCAACGCCAATTGGCCGACGATAGCGAGAAGGCCCAGCGAGCCAGGCACGAAGCAGAACAGGCGGCTCGGGAGGTCCAAGCGCTTCGAGCGCAACTGGAAGAAGCCGAGCAGGAGGCTCAACGGGGTCTTAAGAAGAAACTAGGCGAACAATTTCAGCGGGCACGGGCAGAGGTGCAAGCTACCGTCGATTCCTTGAAGCGTGAGCAGAAACTCATCAAGGCCAAGGAGACGAAACAGCGGTTGCATGAGTTGGAGACCAAAACCAGGCAGGAGCTTACGCCGGCCAGCACGCCGATTCCGCTTGAACAGCTGGATGTCGGGGATAGCGTGGAGATCGCCGGTTTAGGGATGACCGGAAGCTTATTGGAAACGCCACGAGGAAAAAAGCGAGTCCGCGTTCAAGTCGGGGAGGGTGAAATTTTGGCCAGCGTGTCAAACCTTATTGGCATCCCGCGTGAGCCGCATCCTGTAACAGCCCAACCTGTCTCATCGGCTTCAGGTTATCGTCGAGTCTCGACGAGCAATGGACTGGGGCTTGATGAACAGACCGTGGTGGATGTGCGGGGCCAAGCGGCGGATGAGGCGCTGGATCAGGTTGTGGCCGCCTTGGATCGGGCGACTGTAGATGGGGCGCCGTTCCTCTGCATCATTCACGGCCACGGAACTGGTCGACTCAAGGCTGTCTTGCGGGAATACTTCAAGGAGTCGCCTTATGTCGCTGAGTTTCGCCCTGGCGATCGAGCGGAAGGGGGGGATGGAGTGACGGTAGCGAAATTACGATGATTATTTTGGTCTACTCTTTTATTTAGTAGATGGAGTCTTCCTCAAAATGTTCCGATGCACTCCTGTATCGTTTCTGATCCATCCCCGTATCTAATTCGATACCACCTCTGATTCAGCCATCAATCCGTTCCGTCCCCTCTCGTGTTCTATCGAGTCCTGTAACTATCTGCTCTTACAATGGCTTAGAAGTATCGCGGTATCAGTAATTTTGCGTGGCATCAAGTTTGCTGAATACAGCTCATAAGAGTGATGTTCATAGAGTATCCATCTATTATTGAGGAGGTGTGTTATGCGGCGGTCAATCTCTAACGGAAGCCAAACCATTAATAGGT
>JANPKE010000273.1:0-3602 GCA_031425875.1 Nitrospirota bacterium | reverse complement strand
TATCGGTCCTGTGATGATTGCTGCATTGGCGTACACCGTAGTCGCTTACGTAACCGGTCACCGATTGATGTCGGAATACCTTCTGATCCCGCACATCGACGGAGCCGGAGAGTTGGCGGTCTTTACGGCGGCCATCCTGGGCTCGAGTCTTGGGTTCCTTTGGTTCAACACCTATCCGGCTTCGGTCTTTATGGGCGATGTCGGTTCGCTCCCGCTTGGGGCGGCCCTTGGGACGGTAGCGGTCATCAGCAAGCATGAGCTGTTGTTGCTTATGGTCGGCGGCGTCTTCGTGATCGAGGCCGTCTCGGTCATTTACCAGGTCGCCTCATTCAAATCCAGAGGGAAGCGAATATTCCTCATGGCTCCGATCCACCACCACTTTGAGATGAAAGGCTGGGAAGAGCCGAAAGTCGTTGTGCGTCTCTGGATCATTGCCATTTTGTTGGCGCTGTTGAGCTTGAGCACGCTCAAGTTGAGGTAATGGAGATGGTGGGAGTGGACACCATGCAGTTGGCAGGAGCTCGCATCACAGTCGTTGGGTTGGCACGGAGCGGCGTGGCCGCAGCCCGCTTACTCCAGGAAGTCGGCGCGGTGGTAACGCTGGCCGATCGAAAGGATCGAGGAGAATTACTCGGTGTGCTTGAATCGCTGGATCAGGCGACGACGCGTGTCGTTCTAGGCGGAAATTATGAATCGGCTCTCAATACAGCCGAACTCGTCGTCATTAGTCCGGGAGTCCCCTATCGGTTGGAGGCCCTTGAGCGTGTTCGTCGCCGAGGTGTGAAGGTCATCAGTGAACTCGATCTCGCATCGCGGTTTCTTTCCGTTCCAATTCTGGCTTTGACCGGCACCAATGGGAAGAGCACGACGGTCACGCTGACTGGGAAGATGTTGCAAGAGAGTGGAAAGCGGGTATTTGTCGGCGGGAATTTGGGCACGGCGATCAGTGAGGCCGCCTTACACTCGCTACAAGCCACGAAGGCGGGCCGCCCATGCCCGTATGACGTGTTGGTGGTAGAAGTGTCCAGCTTCCAGCTGGAAACGGTCGAGCAGTTTCATCCATGGATTGCCGCGATTCTCAACGTGACAGTGGACCATCAGGATCGCTATGAGTCGATCGACGAATACATCGCGGCGAAAAGCAGAATTTTTGAGAATCAAACTCCGTCCGACTATGCCCTCTTCAATCTGGATGATTCAAGGGTGGCTCCGTTGCGGCGGGGTGCAAGGGCTCGGGTACTGGGTTTCACGAGGACTCAGGCGTTACCTTCCGATTTGGACGGAGGGACCTATCTCGATCGGGATCGCCTCATGACCACCATTGGAGGCCAGACTCAGGAGATCTGTGCTCGAAGCGAGATCAAGATCATCGGCAATCACAACGTGGAAAACGCCATGGTGGCAGCCACCTACGCACTATTGAGCGGGTGCCCTCTCAGTGTTGTTCGTCAGGTTCTTAGAGAGTTTCCTGGCTTGGAACATGCGTTGGAGGTGGTTCGTGAGCGCCGAGGCACCTGCTTTATCAACGACTCGAAGGGGACCAATGTGGATGCGACCCTCAAGGCGTTGGAAAGTATCGAGCAGCCGATTTGGCTGATCGCCGGGGGGCGAGACAAGGGCGGAGATTTTTCTCGGTTAGCTCCCGCTATTCGCCGGAGAGTCAAGCGGCTCATTCTGATCGGTGAAGCGGCGCCGTTGATTGCGAAGGCGATAGAAGGCTATCAGGCGGTCGAACGGGCTGACACCTTGAAGCAGGCCATTGAGTTGGCGGCAGCGGGAGCCAGTGTCGGCGAGGTGGTGTTGCTGTCACCAGCCTGTGCCAGTTTCGATATGTTTGCAGATTACCAGGATCGAGGCCGTCAGTTTAAAGCACTCGTGCAATCGTTGCCCGCGTAGCTGACGGCGAGGCAGAGGAGAATTGATACTCACCAATGTCGCAGAGATCTGCAGGGACCCTGACGCTGCCATGGTCCACTCCAAGCCCGAAGGCCACGAAGCGGGTGACGTTCGATCATCTCTTGTTGATCGTCACCGTGACCCTGGCGCTCGTGGGTCTGGTGATGGTGTTCAGCGCAAGCGCCGTGGTGGCTGGAGAAAACAAGCGCTTTCACGACTCGTGGTACTTCCTGAAGCGACAACTGGCGTGGCTAGCATTCGGGCTAGCACTTCTCCATGTGGTGTCTCGGATCGACTATGTGTGGTGGAAGCGATTAGCGCTTCCGCTTCTTGGTCTCATCACCGTGTTGCTGGTCCTGGTGTTGATTCCGTCGGTCGGGGTGGCGGTAAAGGGGGCCAGACGATGGCTGCACCTTGGACCGATTTCAATTCAGCCGGTCGAAATGGTGAAGCTGATCACCGTGATTTATCTCGCCGCGTATCTGGCCAAAAAGGAGGATCGGCTCCAGAGTTTTCGCGATGGGCTCATGCCTGCGGTTGCAGTGGTCGGTCTCCTCAGCGGCTTGGTTCTGCTGGAACCAGATCTCGGGACCATCGTGGTGATCGGATTGGTTACAGCGGGGATGTTATTTCTTGGCGGGGCGCGAATATCCCATCTCTTCAGGCTCGTACCGGTGGCACTAGTCGCGATGGCGGTATTGATTTGGCTGTCGCCCTATCGCTGGAAGCGGCTTCTTGCGTTTCTCAATCCGGAGCAGGATCCGACTGGATCGGGTTTTCAGATCAATCAATCGTTGCTTGCGTTTGGCAGCGGCGGATTGTTCGGAGTTGGGTTGGGCGAGGGCAAGCAAAAGCTCTTTTTCCTCCCAGAAGCCCACACCGATTTTGTCTTGGCGCTGATGGGCGAGGAACTTGGATTGGTAGGTACAGGAATCATTATTCTACTCTTTGCCGTGTTCGCCATCCGCGGCTTTCAGATCGCGGCGCGCGCACAAATGCCATTTGGTCGGTATCTCGGCATGGGGATCACGTTGCTCATTGCCGTTCAAGCGTTAATCAACGCCTCTGTGGTCACGGGACTCTTGCCGACCAAAGGACTGACATTGCCGTTCGTCAGTTATGGGGGATCCTCCTTGGTCATGAGTCTGGTAGGAGTGGGGATCTTGCTGAATATCTCGAGGGATCGACAGGCAGGGCAGGAGGAGATGAGACAACGGAGTGGGCGTGGCTGGGTGCGGCGACAATGACCATTGTGATCGCCGCCGGAGGGACCGGTGGGCATCTGTATCCAGCTGTTGCATTGGCTCGGGAATTTCAGCGTCGTGACCCTGCTACGAAGATCCTCTTTGTTGGGACGACACGAGGGGTCGAATCGAAGGTCCTCGCGCATGAAGGGTTTGAACTGGCGATGATTACCGCCAAGCCGGTGATGGGAAAGGGGTTGCTGGATGTCATACGTGGAGTGCTTTCTGTGCCTATTGGGATGTGGCAATCACTGAAACTGCTGAAGCGCCGGCAGGCTGATCTTGTGATTGGAGTGGGGGGCTACACGAGTCCGACCATATTGGCTGCTGCTGCCTTGAAAGGAATTGCCCGGGTGATTCTGGAGCCAAATGCCTATCCCGGATTGGCCAACAAAGTCGTCGCTCCCTTTGCGCAGCGGATTTTTTTGGCGTTTGAGTCGGCCGGGACTTCCTTTGACCGAC
>JANPKE010000272.1:0-5920 GCA_031425875.1 Nitrospirota bacterium | reverse complement strand
GGCGGGAGGCCCCTCTCCATATGACGAACGCTCTTAGACCGCGACCGTCACGGTCTTGACCGCTGCCTGCACTTTGGAGACCATCTCCGGTGGGATCGAGTCCAACTTATGACATTGCTTGGCGTGGGTTGCCACAAGCTGCATCAGTTCCGCTTCCGTCTCCGCACGTACCTGGAATCCGCAGCCGCCCGACGGTTGCACATCCAGACATCCAAGCTGTTTGTACTGTTTGTCTGCCATGGTGTCCTCCTCTTATTGGGGTTGGTTTGGTGACGACCGTTACATGGAGTAGAAGAACTCCTCCTTCGCGATCTTTCCGTCTTGCACCGTGTAGAGACCGGTATCGTCCAGAGTGATACGTTTCCCGGTCTGCTTCGGGGTGACGTCATACTTGAAATGCAGGATAAATCGGTCGCCGTTCGGATAGGGCCCTTCGACGGTCCCTCCGTGAACCTCATGGTTCTCGACCCACCACTGGTTCTTTTCCTTGATAGTCTGAATTCCTCTCTGGATTTGATCCATGCCAGGCATCGCACAGGTCTCAATACTCTCGATATTTGGTGAATAAAAGCGGTCGATCGCTTCTTGATTTTTCCCCTGTCGACAGAGTGCGGCGATTTCCTTTGCGATGTCCATGGTCGTCATAGCGAGGTCCTCCGTATCCTGGTCAATTCTTGATCAACTGTGTGATCGTAGTTGATTTAGACTGAGCAGATCAACCCTCGGTAAGCTCTGGTTTCCTCGCCGGAAACGTACGTTGCGAACCTGCCGGGATTGCCTCTACAATTCTGTTGGCAAATCCAGAGGCACGAATACGGAATTTGACTCTGTTGCAGTCGCCCGGTTTACCACGCTGATAAAGGATGTCGGTACTATTCGCAATCAATTGGGGGGAAGAGCAATCAGTGCTACCACTCTTCCTTCAGTGTTCTAGAAAATGCAGTGAGACTTACGATGGAAAGTGCAGAGGGCACACCCAGCCCCTGCGCCCTATGTTTTGGCAAGGAGGAAAAACTATTGATCAGGCTGTCTGATCTTGTGGGCTTGGCCAGAGCGATAACGATACGCCCACAACCAGGTAGACGATTGCCACAACAATTGCCCCGAGGTTGAGTTCGTACCAGGCGGTCATCCCAAGGAACAGCTCGTTCAGAAGGAGCGCAAGCACCAACATCACAAACCCAATCCAATTAATGAAACTCATACCCATGGATGGTCTCCTTTCTAGTGATGGCCTTTGCCCCGCGTTCGATGAACGCGTCAATGAATTGACCCTTCAAATTGGGTCGGAATGCTACCGCACGCTCAAGACGAAGTCCCGGACATTGAAAAGTCATGGCGGTGTACGACATCATGCCTCCTGATGACGTGGCCCTCCCCACAGTGAGAGCCATAGTCCAACACCGAGGTATAGGATAGCCGGAATAATCAGCATGAAGTTGGAGTCGTACCACACATTCAAGTACACAATCTCATTGAGGAAGAGAGCAACGAGTAACATCAGAGATCCGATAATGTTGAACCAACGAAAAGCCACGGATGCCCTCCTCCTGCTGATGTTGCTGGTTTGTGAGCAACGATTGCGGAACGGAACATTCTTGGCTCACAACCGGATAACAATTGTACGTCACCTACGTAACGAAAAGCTACGGTGAAAATGTCAGAACTCCTCGTGAGGCATCTTCTGATCTGTGGGCCTTGTCCGCCATGTGGAGGAATCCATAGCAGTACAAAGGTCGAATAGTGATGAGGATTATCGCTCACTTAGATATGGATGCGTTCTTTGCCGCGATTGAGGAGCGAGATACGCCGGCGTTTCGAGGGGTACCGCTTGTCGTTGGTGCAGACCCGCTGGGCGGGAACGGGCGTGGGGTCGCCTCTACGTCAAACTATTTGGCGCGTGCGTACGGAATTCACTCAGCGACGCCGATCTCCACGGCGTGGCGTTTATCTGAAGCTGCCCGTCGGGCGGGGAAACCGCCGGTGACCTTTGTCTCGGTTGACATGCAAAAGTATGTACGGGTTTCGGAGGAAGTGATGCGGATCGTACGGCGCTTCATTCCGAAGGTGGAACAGGCCAGTATTGATGAATCGTATGGAGATCTGAGTTTTACGGAGTCCTATGAAGCAGCGGAAGCATTGGGTCAGCGACTAAAGAATGCGATTCACGCAGAAGAACGGCTGACAGCCTCAGTCGGGATCGGGCCCAATAAGCTGATCGCGAAAATCGCTGCAGGATGGCGGAAACCTGACGGACTCACGGTTGTACATGCGGAAGAGGTCGAAGCGTTTCTGGCTCCACTCTCGATCCGGGTCATCCCTGGTATCGGACCAAAGACAGAAGGGATCCTGAGCGCACAGCATATCAAAATAGTTAGGGATCTGAGAGCGCTGACCGTCCATCAACTCGAAGCCTTGCTGGGGAAACGAGGGGTGGATTTTTACGAAAAGATTCGAGGACGAGATGATTCACCGGTCGAGGAATATTCAGAACCACAATCCATCGGTGAGCAGGAGACCTTTGACTCCGATACGCTCGACAGTCAAAGGCTCTTCACTCTATTAGATGCGCTGGTTCACGGAGTGATCGAACGTCTGCATCACGCAGGGTTTCAATCATTTCGGACCGCCGTGCTCACCGTCAGATTCGCTGACTTTAAGACCACATCTCGGGCGCACACCCTGCCTGCACCGACGGGCAATGTGGCGATGCTGCAGCGAGAGGGCCTGAAACTGCTGCTGCCGTTTCTCGATCGGCGTGAAAACCCTCAGCGAAAACTAATTCGCCTGCTTGGTCTTCGAGTGGAGAAGCTGAGCTGACAGGATGAGAGTTGCTCGGTCCGCTCCTTACGGTGTTCGACTTATGGCAACGCCTCTTGGCCTACCTTCTGGTGAAGGACAAACCTTCTTGCGGTGAAGGCTTTTCCATCCACAGTAAAATTGTATTCAGAATCAGTAACCTATCATCACAATACATCGGAATGATGAATCCATATCCCTTCGCTGTTTAGTTTTGATACGTTCTTAAGCGATGTATGTACTGGGATTCATTAACAAGCCGCCTGCACATATAAATATTTTCCAGGTATGACACTTGCTCGTGGCCTCTGTAGTCTCGCTTGTTTGATCTACTGGAGGCATCAATGAATATTGGAACGAAGGAAGTCATCCGTGAATCGCCTATATCCCGTGTAGGAAGTCTGAACGCTGACGCATTGATGGTTGGTGCCCACAAAGACGCGGAGGAGTCATTCCTTTCGCGACGACGAGAGGCGCGGGTGAACGAGCAAAAGGTGTGCGCCTATAGCTTGTGTGAATCGCTCAATGGCGAGCGAGTGACCATCGAGCAGGGCGAGGTCTACTGCATCAACAGGAGTGAGCATGGGATCCTTGTGTTGATGGGGGGTCGGCCTCGAACACAGCAACTGCTGGAACTCCATGTCGCTGAAACGCGATGGGAATATTCCCTGAGTTTATATGAAGTCCAGTGGACGAAAATCGTACAGGTTGAGTCTCACGGTGACCTGTTTCTCGTGGGTTGTCGTCTGGTATTCGGAGCCTCTCGATACTGGGCGTTTTAGTTCAGTCGTCGTTATGTGAGTTGGCCACACAGGAGATCAGGTACTGCCTCATCTCCTGTGAAGCTGAACAGCTCCGACACCGCCTCACGCACGCCATAAGCATCCTCGCAGATCAGCCCATCTCCCACCCTTAAAGCCGCATTCCCTGACCATCCGACTTCAGGGTAGTCGTGCATTTCCTAACGCCATGTTGCGGCCAGCTCCTGGGTGTGGCCATTTTTACCGTGGCCAGCCGGTGGGACCTTGAGCAGAAACCATATTCTCAAGACCGGGCGAATATGGTGATCGAGACCAACGGGCCTCTTCCGGTTCCTCGCTCCGGGGCTTTCAGAAAGGAATTGCATTCGCTCTTATACCAACCGAGATGTTCGAACGGCTCGCCTCGCTGTCAGAAGGTTGCTTGAATATCGATTGATTGCAAGCCGAGATAGCCGTATTCTGCGCACGTGGTCTTCTGGTTCGTCATCATCTATCTTCTCCTTTCTGTCGGTGTCGGCTTGTTCGCTGCGACTCGTGTGCGGAACTCCAAAGATTTTGCGGTCGCGGGAAGAAGCTTGCCGTTGCCCGTTGTCACGGCAACGGTGTTTGCGACGTGGTTCGGTGCCGAGGCGGTACTAGGCATCTCAGCCACATTTGTGAAAGACGGGCTCCGTGGAGTGGTTGCCGATCCATTCGGGTCCAGCATGTGTCTAATACTCGCCGGACTGTTTTTTGCTCCACGTTTATATCGACTGAACATATTGACAGTCGGTGATTACTATCGATTGCGCTATGACCGGACCGTCGAAGTGCTGTGCACACTCTGCATCGTGGCCTCCTACCTAGGATGGGTAGCGGCTCAATTCAAAGTCCTGGGCTTGGTGCTCAACGTTGTGACAGAGGGCGCCATCAGCCAGTCGGTGGGTATCGTGCTCGGAGCGGCCATCGTTCTGACCTATACGACATTCGGCGGCATGTTTTCTGTGGCGATTCTAGATTTTGTCCAGATCTCGGTCATCATGGGAGGCCTGCTGTATATCGCCTCACTTGTGAGTGATCTCGCGGGTGGAGTGGGGACGGTCATCGAGCAGGCGGCGGCAGCCGGTAAATTGGAGTTGTTTCCTCCCGCGACATTCACCGCGTGGGTTCCCTTCGTCGGAGCGTGGATGACCATGATGCTTGGGTCGATTCCCCAACAAGATGTGTTTCAACGGATCACATCGGCGAAAGATGAAGGAACAGCCGTTCGTGGTGCGCTGTTGGGCGCGGTGCTCTATTTCGGCTTCTGTTTTGTTCCGATGTTTCTTGCCTACGCGGCCATGTTGGTCGACCCGGCTAAGTTTGGCCTCCTGCTGGAGCAAGACTCACAGCTGATTTTGCCGACGCTGATTTTAGAGCACACTCCGATCGCAGCGCAGATCATCTTCTTTGGCGCCGTACTCTCCGCAGTCATGAGCTGCTCAAGTGCGACGCTCCTCGCGCCGTCGGTGGCACTGAGTGAGAACGTCGTCAAGCCGCTTTTGTCCAACCTCAATGATTCGGAATTCCTCCGACTCATGCGCGTTGTATTAATCAGTTTTGCATCGGTGGTGTTGATCATCGCCCTGTGGTCGGATGCTACCATCTATAAATTGGTTGTGAGTACCTACAAGGTCACATTGGTGGCGGCGTTTATCCCATTATTCGCCGGATTATATTGGAAACGAGCGACGACACAGGGTGCGCTTTGGGCCATTGTCGCCGGGCTCACAAGTTGGCTGGTCTTGGAATTCGTCAGTCAGCCGACTGACGTCTGGCCTCCGCAGCTCGTCGGATTTGCGATGGCGGGACTCGGCATGCTTGCGGGGTCCTTGTGGCCTAACCAGAGGTGTGAGTCCCAGAGACCTTTGGAGAGAGTCAAGGACGGGCTAGGATAACACGCTGTCTGTCTTCGGAGACGAGGCTGGTTCTGTTCGTTCTATTCATCTCAGTGGCCTGGCTAATGGTCGAGCGTGAACCGTACGACTCGACGAATGAGGTCAGGGGTAAAGGGCTTCTGAATGACACGCCGCGCACCGAAGAGTTTTGCGATGTTGAGAAAGTTCTGATCGCCGGTGGCGCCGGTCATGGCGATGACTCGAGCATCTAGAAATTCCTGTGTCAGTGCGAGTGTCACTTCCATCCCATCCCGTTCCGGCATCAAAATGTCCGTGATCACGAGATCGGCGGGTGAGTCACGATAGAGCGTCAGGCCAATTTGTCCGTTCTCGGCCTCACGAATGTGATGGCCATCTTCTTCAAGAATATCCCGCAACAAGGCACGAACTGGCGCGTCATCCTCAACGATCAAGATAGAAGCCATGTCTCGCATCCTCTCACGC
>JANPKE010000271.1:0-1849 GCA_031425875.1 Nitrospirota bacterium | reverse complement strand
AAGTTTCAACGTGAACTGGCGCAGCTCTCAGTAGGCATTGAAGATCCTGAGTGCCGGAGTGGGTTAGTTCTTCAAGGCTTGCTCAAACCAATGGACTGTCCGGCCTTCGGGACTCGTTGCACACCGGAGCAACCGTTAGGCGCGCCGATGGTGTCGAGCGAAGGAGCTTGTGCTGCCTATTATCGGTACCGCTCCCATGCCACAAGTAAGGGCTAGACGGAAAGAGCGAGCAAATGATTGTGCATGACAACAAACCATTTGAACCGGCTTGCCCGCTGCCGATCTCGGCAAAGAATACCGTGCAGCTTGCACATGGTGGCGGCGGGCGGCTCATGCAGGAGCTGATTCAAGACGTCTTCGTGCCGGCCTTTCATAATCCTATGCTGGCGCCCCTGCACGACGGCGCGACCTGGCCGGTGGAGAAAGGCACGCTCGCGTTCACCACTGATTCGTATGTGGTGCATCCGCTGTTTTTCCCAGGTGGTGACATCGGGAGTTTGGCGGTCAATGGGACGATCAACGATCTGGCCATGTGCGGCGCCAAGCCGCTCTTTCTGAGAGCGGGTTTCATCCTGGAAGAGGGGCTCAGCATGGAGGTGCTCCAGCGAGTCGTGAACTCTATGGCTGTGGCTGCGCGGGCGGCAGGGGTGCCGATCGTGACCGGTGATACCAAGGTGGTGGACCGCGGCAAGGGTGATGGGATTTTCATCAACACGGCCGGGGTTGGCTTGGTCCCGGACGGCGTTCGTGTGTTGCCGACGTTGATACGGCCTGGCGACGCGATCCTCGTGAGTGGCGATCTCGGTTCCCACGGTGTAGCCGTGCTCAGTGTGCGGGAAGGGCTGACGTTTGACGGCCACGTCCAAAGCGATACGGCACCGTTGCATCGAATCGTCGCTGACCTGATCGAGAGCGGCATCGAGATCCATTGCCTGCGCGACCTTACTCGCGGTGGGCTGGCGAGTGTGCTAAATGAACTGGCCGTGGCGGCGAAGGTCGGTATGACGGTGGAAGAGCCTGTCATTCCAGTGAACGAGCCGGTGCGTGGAGCCTGCGAGCTCCTGGGACTCGATCCCCTCTATGTGGCGAATGAGGGGCGCTTCGTTGCGATGGTGCCAGCCTCACAGGCAGAAGCCGCGCTGGCTGTGATGTGTCGACACAAGGCCGCTAGTCTGGCAGCTCATATCGGTTCGGTAACGGACCGCGATCCCGCGATGGTTGTCCTGCGGACAGTTGTAGGCACGCATCGTGTCCTTGATCTGTTGTCGGGCGAGCAACTGCCTCGCATCTGTTAGCACCGTCTGAAATCTCCCGCCTTCGTTGAGACGTTCTGAGTGAACTGTCGCATTCTGCGACAGTGATCGGTGAGCCTGTCGTGGAGTTTTTCCCGGTGCTAGGGAGGGGCCACGCTGGAGACGGTGCAAAGTCCTGTCCTTTCAACAGATTCCGCTTTGCCCGAGAGGGCTGTATGGTTTGCTCGAATGGCACAGTGATTGCGCGGTGGGAGTGTTAGAGGTGATCAGCTTGAGGGGGAGGAGTATGTCACTAATATCCAGGGTGTTGTTGCTCTTGATGACTTTGTCGTGTGTGAACTCGGCCTATGCTGCTTCGGAGCAGAAGAAAGGGAGTCCGCAGACGCTGCGTTAACATTTATGGACGGTCCTCCGTGCACACCATCCAACCCTATCGAAGCCCCGTGCTCGTACCTGCGGGCTCCGAGTTACACGAGAAGGGCTTGACGCTCGCCATTCGGGGACCTTGGGGAAGCGGCCTACTTTAGCATCCGCGCCTCTCTTGCGGGCGAGTCAAAGGCGGAAGTCGATGATTGCGCGGGCGTCGCTGCGCCGCT
>JANPKE010000270.1:0-11017 GCA_031425875.1 Nitrospirota bacterium | reverse complement strand
CATGGCGATGAGGTCGTGAGTGTTGATGGAACACCCGTGAACGGAAAGCGTTATGAGGAAGTGGTCAGCATGATTCGAGGAGAAGCGGGAACCGCCGTGAAGGTTGGAGTCAAGGGTGAGAACGGCCTCCGTGAGCTGTCCATTACACGAGTGGCAGGTGACAAGCTTTCAAGAGGACCATCGGGATCACATGGTAACTCAGCGCCTTAGGACTTCATAAAGGGGAGCAACCTGTGCGAGGAATGGTTTGGTTCAGGCGCGATCTTCGACTGCACGACCAGCCCGCTCTTACCGCGGCCTGTGCGGAATGCGACGAGATCATTCCGCTGTTTATCTTCGATGAGCCGTTGCTCCACTCGCATGAGTTTGGATCAGTCTGTGTGAACTTCATGCTGGGATGCCTCGAAGATCTGAACGCTGCGTTGAGTGGATTAGGAACGCCGCTCCAATGGAGGCGGGGTGAACCAGTCGAACAGGTCTTACAAGCAGCACGTGAATGGAAAACTGACGCGGTCTATTGGAATCGTGACTACGAGCCGGGAGCCGTCGAGCGGGACCGGCTGGTGCAACAGCGTTTGGCAAAGCTCGGAGTGGCGGTGCGGACGTTCAAAGACCATGTTGTGTTTGAAGCATCTGAGGTGCGGGGCGCGACGGGTGAGCCATTGCAACGGTACAGCGCCTATCGCGCACGCTGGTGGACCAAATGGCATGCAACAACCCCGGCAGTTCAGCCGATCCCAACCGCTCTTGCGAAAAAGAAATTCGCACCGCTACCACTCCCTCGTCCTCTCCCCTCCAGCAGTGAGCTGGGGTACGATCCAGTGGTGTTGTCGATTGAACCAGGTGAAAAGAACGCGCGGAAGAGGTTGCGCTGGTTCGTGGAAGGACCCCTTCACTCCTATGCGCAGGGCAGGAACCTGCCGGCAATCGATGGTAGTTCAAAGCTTTCAGCGCACTTCCGATTTGGGACCTTGTCGCCACGCATTGCCATTCATGCTGCCTTGAACACATTGGCCAAAGGGGGGCGGGTATCCCGCCTTGATGTCCTGACCTGGGTTGATGAGTTGATCTGGCGTGAGTTCTTCCAACAAGTCCTCACATCCTTTCCCCATGTCGCGAAGGGCCCGTTCAGAACAGTCATCGTCCCACCAGCTCGACCAGCTGGGAATAAATGGAATCGGCTGTTTCAAACGTGGTGTGAGGGAAAGACCGGCTATCCCATTGTGGATGCAGGCATGAGGCAACTCAACCACACAGGATGGATGCATAACCGTGTTCGAATGATCGTCGCGTCATTCCTGATCAAAGATCTCCGGATCGACTGGCAGAGCGGCGAACGGTATTTCATGCAGCATCTGATCGATGCTGACGTGGCGGCAAACAACGGCAACTGGCAGTGGTGTGCCTCAACTGGCACCGATAGTATGCCCGGATATCGGATCTTTAACCCTGCGCTCCAGAGCAAGAAGTTCGACCCCGACGGAACCTACATTCGCCGGTATGTTCCTGAACTGGCCCGTGTACCGGCGAAGAGGATTCATGAGCTACATCTCATGACCGCAGATGATCAAGAACGCGCTGGATGCCGAATCGGGACCGATTATCCTTCCCCGATTGTGGACCATCACCTCGCCCGTCAGGAATATCTCAACCTCGGGAAGCAGGAGGCAACAAGATGACGACCTCCCCGCTTCGTCTTGGAATCAGTCGGTGTCTTCTCGGAGATGAGGTCCGCTTCGACGGAGGACACAAGCAGGACCATTTCCTAACCGATGTCTTGGGCCGCTACGTCGAATGGGTACCGGTCTGCCCTGAGGTGGAAGCGGGATTGGGCACCCCTCGTGAAGCCATGCGTCTGATGGGCGATCCGCATCATCCCCGGCTCATGACAATTAAGAGCAAGCACGATCACACCCAGGCAATGGAGACGATGATCGCCACGCGTCTTGATTCGTTCCAAAAACAGGACCTCTCAGGGTTTGTCTTCAAGAGAGGTTCACCCAGTTGCGGCGTCGAACGGGTGCGTGTGTACACCGCACAGGGCATGCCGAGCCATAACGGGGTCGGGATCTTTGCGAAAGCCTTCACAGAGCAGTTTCCGTTGATTCCCGTCGAGGAGGAAGGGCGGCTCTGTGATCCTTCGCTTCGGGAGAACTTCATCGAGCGGGTGTTCTGCTACCGCCGGTTCCAAGATCTGGTGCAGAACGGAGTCACAAAACAGGCTCTGATACGCTTCCACACGATTCACAAATATCTGCTCCTAGCCCATAGCCAGCAGCACTACGAAACGATGGGGCAGCTGGTCGGCCAAACGAAACGGTATCAACTCAAAGAATTGACGTTGAAGTACGGTGAGCACTTCATGAGAGCCCTGACCATGAAGGCGACGGTGCGTAAGCATGTCAATGTGCTGCAGCATATTGTGGGCTACTTCAAGAATCGATTGAGCACTCATGAAAAGGCCGAGCTGTTGGGCGTGATCGCCGACTATCATGGGGGGCTTACGCCGTTGATCGTCCCTCTCACGCTGGTCAAACATTACGTCCAGAGCTTCGACGTCGGGTACATTCGCGATCAGGTCTATCTCAGTCCGCATCCGAAAGAGCTCATGTTGCGGAATCATGCGTAGAAAGGAATCGCAATGCCACATGTTGTTGTAGAAGAAGCCGGAGATTTGCAGGGCCTCTATCAGGCCTTCACGCCGATGGTTCATCGAATCGAAAACGAGATTCTCAAGGTTCAAGAATTCTATTTGTCGCGGAGCGGAAAGGACGCCCTGCTGGAGTCCGTAGCGATCGAAAAGGGTGCTGCGTGCACGTTCTTTGTCCAACTCAAGTCACACGAGAAAGCCATCACCGTCCGTCTCTTGCCGGCCACAGATCCTGAAAAAACCCCAGCAGTCAAGAAGCTCATGGCCCTCGTCGCGGGATTCATTCGGAAAGTGTATCCAGGGAGTCGCTATGGAAAGACCAATCTGCAGGAGTACCTCGAATCGACGGTGAGCTCTGAGTGACTGGATACAGACGCAACTCTTAATAAGAGGAGTGAGGAAATGACGGCAGGCACACGAGGAGTGATTCTGGTCGGTCACGGCGGCATTCCCAAGGGGTGTCCGCAGGAATTAGTCACGAAACTGAAACGGCTGGAAGCGCAGCGGCGTGCCGCGAAGCTTCCGCCATCGGCGGAAGAACTTGAGCTGGATACCAAGATCCGCCAATGGCCGAGAACCGCGGAGACGGATCCCTATCAAGCGGGCCTCGAAACAGTAGCGGCATGCCTACGAGCTCAGCTCGAGGGCGCACTCTTTGCCGTGGCCTACAATGAGTTCTGCGCACCGACGTTGGAGGAATCGGTCGAGGCGTTGATCAAGCAGGGAGCGACTCATATTACCGTGGCGACGACCATGTTCACGCCTGGCGGTTCACATTCGGAAGTCGAGATTCCTGAAATTCTCGATCATTTGCGGCCACAGTATCCAGCCGTCGAACTGCGTTACGCCTGGCCGTTTGACCTACAGCTGGTCGCTCACACCTTGGCGGAGCAAGTGAAGCGTTTTTCGTGACGATGGCTGGCGGTATCCATATGCGTACGTTTGTTGGGAGGCTATGCCCGTGCCATATCTCACTCGTCTCGCATTGAACCTGGCTGAACAGGGACTGTTCCCAGATGTGGTGCTCCGATGGGGGATTCGGCGGTTGCTCACGCAGCGCCTCCAAGAGATCCAGTCAGGCGACGCTCGAACAGCAGCGCTGAAGGAAACGCTATTTATCGACCAGATGCGCTCTGCGCCCATCGCAGTGGTACCGGAGAAAGCCAATGATCAGCACTATGAGGTCCCGGTTGAGTTCTTCCGGCAGGTCCTCGGGCCGCATCTGAAATACAGCAGCGCCTTCTGGCCCGCCAACGCGACGACCCTAGGCCAAGCAGAAGCCGCCGGTTTACGTGAATCCTGCCTCCATGCGGGCCTCATGAATGGGCAAACGATTTTGGAACTCGGATGCGGCTGGGGTTCCCTCACGCTGTGGATGGCTGAGCACTACCCCGACAGCCGCATCACGGCGGTCTCCAATTCTTGCTCGCAGCGGGCTTATATCGAGACCCAGGCCAAAGAACGTGGCCTCCAGAAACGGGTTCGGGTGATGACCTGCGACATGAACACGTTCGAGATCGACCCCGGGCAATTCGATCGCGTGGTGTCGGTGGAAATGTTCGAACACATGCGTAACTGGCCTGATCTCTTTGCGCGCGTCCGCCGATGGCTGAAACCAGGCGGCCAGTTCTTCATGCACGTGTTCGTGCATCGCGCTACTTCGTACCTGTTCGAAGACCGGGGACCCGCCGACTGGATGAGTCGTCAGTTTTTCACGGGCGGGATGATGCCCAGCGATGGCCTACCGCTGGCCTGCCAGAACCATCTTGCCTGTGTGGCTCGCTGGCGGTGGGACGGCACGCACTATGAGAAGACGGCCAACACTTGGCTAGCCAATATGGATACCGCCCGCGAGGCACTGTGGCCCGTGATCGAACGTGTCTACGGCAAGGCGTGTGCGCGAGCCTGGTGGGGGCGGTGGCGTCTGTTCTTCATGGCCTGTGCCGAGCTGTTCGGCTATGAGGAGGGCCGACAATGGGGGGTCAGTCACTATCTCTTTGAAAAACCGGCGGCGAGTGCTTCATGAAGATGAGCACCACGATGATCGTGAGCAACTTCGTGCTCTTTCAAATCGGCTGGTTTGCATGCGTATTGAGCGCCGCAGCGCATCAACCCTGGTTCGGCATCCTTGTGACGACGGTGGTGGTGGTCGCGCATGTGCTCCGCGCTCCTCTGCCAATGGCGGAGCTCAAACTGGTATTCCTAGCACTCGCCTTGGGACTTGTCTTCGATAGTCTGTTGGTCTGGCAGGGCTGGCTTCAATATTCCTCGGGAATCATGATCCAAAACATTGCCCCGTATTGGATCGTGGCGTTGTGGGGGCTCTTCGCAACCCTCTTGAATGTTTCGTTGCGTTGGATGAGGGAGCGCTGGGTCATTGCAGTTGTGTTTGGAGCTACCGGGGGTCCTGCCGCCTACTATGGCGGCCTCCGCCTGGGCGCGCTGGAATTCGGCAATATGCCCGCGGGTCTGTTAGCTCTGGCCATCGGCTGGGCGGTGCTGACGCCGCTACTGCTGGCATTGTCAGCTCGTTTTGACGGCTATGCCGGTCTGCTGGAGAAGAAGACATCATGAGTCTATCGCTCTATGTCTTGGGACTGGTTTCAACGCTGGGTTTGGCGACGCTGACATGGGTGGTCAGCGTCCTCAAGCGCGATGTGAGCATCGTGGACGGCGTGTGGGCCTTGATGCTCCTCGCCGCCGCGACCGTGTACGCCACTGGTGCGGAGCCCTACACGGAACGGACGACGCTCATCCTCACCCTGGTTATGCTGTGGGCTGTGCGCCTGTCGGCTCATATCATCTACCGCAACTGGGGTGAGCCCGAGGACCGGCGTTATCGAGACATTCGCCAGAAATACGAACCGAATTTCGCATTGAAGAGTCTTGGCCTCATCTTCTGGTTTCAGGCGGGACTGGCCTGGATCATCTCCATGCCTCTGTGGCCGGCTCTCACCGTACCGGTCGATGGAGGGGCATGGGATGTACTGGCGGTGACGGTATGGACCGTCGGCATGATCTTCGAAGGCGTCGGAGATTGGCAGCTGTCACGGTTCAAAGCCGACCCGGCGAACCACGGCAAGGTGATGGACCGCGGACTCTGGCGCTACACACGTCATCCCAACTACTTTGGCGAGTGCCTGATCTGGTGGGGCTTCTCCCTCTTTGCGCTAGCGGCCGGGGCCTGGTGGGCGGTCGTGGGGCCGCTGCTCCTCACATACATGCTTTTGAAATTCTCAGGCGTGACCTTGGTGGAACAGACCATCGTCGACCGGCGACCTGCGTACCGAGCGTACATCACCAGAACAAATGCCTTCATTCCCGGTATGCCAAAACAAGATATGTATGCTTCCCTTCCAGGAGGCAAACCTCATGGTTAGCGCCTGTTTCGCGACCAGCGGGTTTCGTATCGTCGCGGTGACCCTCCTCGGCTTCCTGACGTGCCTTGGAGGCATTACCGAAGAGGCGTGGAGTGCCAGCTCTCAGACGTATGACTTCAAGGTCTTCCTCGGCAAGGATGAAATCGGACACCAGCGCTTTGATGTCTCTTCGGAAGGTGAGCGGACCCAGGTCAAGGTAGACGCACACTTCACCGTCAAGTTCCTGTACATCACGGTCTACACCTATCGGCATACCAACGTCGAAACATGGGAAGGAACGTGCCTACGAGAGATTCGTGCGGAGACGGATGATAACGGGGAGTCCTTCTTCGTGAACGGCATCGTTCGGAACGGGCAGGTGCAGGTACAGACACAGTCCGGGAACTGGATCGGCGAGGGATGTATCAAAACCTTTGCCTACTGGAACCCTGAGTGGATCACGGGCGAACGACTGCTGAATTCGCAGACCGGCGAGCATCAGCCGGTGTCTATTCTTGCAGTGGGTGAAGAGACGATCCCCGTACAGGGAGTTCAGACGCGAGCCATCCACCGCCGGATCGTGACGGACAAGTTTTCGGTCGATCTCTGGTACACCTTGAACGGTAAGTGGGTCGCGCTCCAATCCACCACGAAGAAGGGCGATACCCTTCGCTATACGCTCCAGTGAGGCACACATGTCATCTGTAAGGTCATCATTCTTCATGCCCGCTCTACTGTTTGCCCTTGCGGCCTGCAGCAGCCCACCACCTATTCGCACCGCGACGGCCGTGGACTTGGAGCGCTTCATGGGAGATTGGTATGTCATCGCCAATATTCCAACCTTTATCGAGACGAACGCCTACAACGCCATGGAGTCCTATCGCTTGGCCGAGGACGGGACCGTGGCCACGACCTTCAGCTTCCGTAAGGGCGGCTTTGAGGGTGAGCGCAAGACCTATCATCCGACCGGTTATATCATCGATACGCAATCGAATGCCGTCTGGGGCATGCAGTTCATCTGGCCGATCAAGGCAGACTATCGGATCATCTATGTGGATAGCGCCTACAGCCAAACGATTATTGGGAGGATCGACCGCGATTACGTCTGGCTGATGGCGCGCACACCACAGCTTCCCGATGCGGACTACCAGCATTTTCTAGAACTCATTGCGGCAGAAGGCTACGACATCTCAAAAGTCCAAAAGGTTCCGCAACAGATAAAGGAGTGAGACCGAGACGCACTGTCAGCCATCCAGTGAGGAGCGGAGGCCTTATCAGGATCGCAATTATCGGCACAGGTATCTCGGGAATGCTGGCTGCCTATCTGCTACACCGAGACCATGAGATCACGGTATTCGAAGCTGCCGACTACATCGGCGGACATACCAATACGGTCAACGTCCCGATGGAAGGCCGAGGCTACGCCATAGACACCGGATTCATTGTGTTTAACGATTGGACCTACCCGAACTTCATTGCCTTGCTCCAGAAACTGGGCGTGGAATCGCAACCGAGCGACATGAGCTTCGGTGTGAAGTGTGAGCGAACCGGCCTCGAGTACAATGGGACGTCCCTAAATACACTGTTCGCCCAGCGGCGAAACCTGCTTCGCCCCCCGTTCTACCGGATGATACGGGACATCCTGCGCTTCAATAGGGAATCGCCTTCCTTGCTGAACCAGCCTGAGCCAGGTCCGTCATTGGGCCTGTACCTCGAAGCTCAGCACTACTCGCGCGAATTTATGGATCACTACATCGTTCCAATGGGAGCTGCGATTTGGTCAGCGAGTCACGAGGACATGTGGAAGTTTCCGGCCCGGTACTTAGTCCAGTTTTTCAAAAACCATGGCATGCTTTCAGTCGATGAGCGGCCGACCTGGCGGGTCATCAAGGGTGGCTCGCAGCGGTATGTTGAGAAACTCGTCGCGCCCTTCCGCAACCGGATCCATCTCAACTCCCCGGTCGAGTCAATGGGGCGTTTTCCGGATTACGTGGAGATCCGCAGCAAGATGGATGGGCAAGACTACCGAGCTCTGCGGTTCGACCATGTCATCATAGCCACGCATAGCGATCAAGCCCTCTCAATGCTGGCCGACCCCTCACCGACGGAAAAGGAGGTCTTGGGGACGATCCACTATCAAGAGAATGAAGCGATCTTGCACACCGACACGTCGTTGCTACCCAAGCGCAAACTGGCCTGGGCCGCATGGAATTACCATCTGCTCGGCGCCCAGCCGGATCGTGCGGTTCTGACTTACCATTTAAGCAAGCTGCAGAGCCTGACCGCACCCTGTGAATTCTGTGTCACACTCAATCACGCACAGGCCATCAATCCAACTAAGATCCTCTGTCGCATCACCTATCATCATCCGGTCTACTCCCCGGAAGCAGTCGCCGCGCAGAAGCGCCACGGCGAGATCAACGGTGTCAATCGGACGTCCTATTGCGGCGCCTACTGGGGTTTTGGGTTTCATGAGGATGGAGTGAACAGTGCGCTGGCCGTCTGTAGGCCCTTCGGGAAGGACCTCTCATCATGAAGAGCGCGATCTACACAGGACATGTTCGGCACCGGCGATTCAGCCCGGTTCCGCACGCCTTCAACTACCGGTTGTTCATGATGTATGTAGACCTGGACGAACTGCCGACCGTATTTGAGAATCGGTGGTTCTGGTCCGTTGACCGCACTAACTTGGCTTCGTTCAGGCGTAGGGACCATGTTGGTGATCCCATCATTCCGTTGGATGAGTCTATCCGCCAGCTCGTGGAGGCAAAAACGGGCCATCGACCGACTGGGCCGATCCGCCTCCTGACGCACCTCCGCTACTTCGGGTATGTCTTCAACCCCGTCAGCTTCTATTTTTGCTACGACCGATCCGATGGGTATGTCAACACCATCGTCGCGGAAATTACGAACACCCCGTGGGGAGAACGTCACTGTTACGTCCTGGGACCCGAAGACAATCGTGCCAACGGCAGAAGGAAGCACTACCGGCTCGACAAGGCGTTCCACATCTCGCCTTTTATGGACATGGGCATAGTCTACGACTGGCGATTCACTGAACCGACATCGCAATTGGCCATCCATATGGAAAATCTTCGAGACGGACGGCCTTTTTTCGACGCCACGATGAGGTTGGAGCGGCGGGAGCTATCTGGGTCATCCCTGGTGCGCGTACTGGTGCAGTACCCCTTGATGACGGCCAAGGTCATCGGTGCCATCCACTGGCAGGCCTTGAGACTCTGGATCAAGGGCGTTCCCCTCTTTGCTCACCCTAAGAAAGGAAAGGGGCCGTCGCCTGTAGCGACGAGTCAGACACCATCATGAGCAACCAGACAATTGCGCCCGATCTTGCGGTCGACGATCTGTCCGGCAGGAGCCAGGTTTCTTCGACGATCACGCCTTGGTTCTACCGTCTAGCACGTCGGGCGGTCTTCTCCTGTCTGTCGAAGCTACAGGTAGGCACCGTGACGATCGTGGAAGGAGACGAGCACTTCCAGTTTGGCCACATCACCTCTGGCTGTCAGCTTGAGGCCACCGTGACGATTTACAATCCTCGTATCTACGCAGACCTCGCGTTACGGGGCACAGTGGGAGTCGGCGATGCCTACTGCCATGGTTTGTGGAGTTGTGACGATCTGACGACGTTGGTGAGAATCTTCGTCCGGAACCACGCGCTCTTGGATGGCATGGACGGAGGCCTCACAGCAGTACACCATCAGTTACTTAAGTGTATTCATTGGCTGAATCGCAATACGAAGTCCGGCAGCAGGAAAAACATCGAGGCCCACTACGATTTAGGCAACGAGTTCTTTCGTCGCATGCTTGATGAGACAATGATGTATTCGTGCGCCTACTTTGAACGACCGGACGCGACGTTGGCGGAGGCCTCGCGCGCAAAGAACGATCGTATCTGCCGAAAGCTACAGTTGGTCGCCAGCGACCATCTCCTGGAGATCGGCTCCGGCTGGGGTGGCTTCGCCATCCACGCCGCTTCGCACTATGGTTGCCGCGTGACGACCACGACAATCTCGCCGCAGCAGTATGACCTGGCGCTGCAACGAGTTCAGGAAGCCGGCTTGAGTGATCACGTCACGGTGCTGCTCACGGATTATCGGGATTTGCCGAAGCTCGGCGTGCAATTCGACAAACTCGTCTCCATCGAAATGATCGAGGCCGTCGGGTATCGGTATTACAGGACGTTTTTCGAGATCTGTAGCCGCATGTTGACCTCTCAGGGGCTGGCGCTCATTCAAGGCATCACGATCGACGAACGCTTCTACGACCGGGCAAAGCGCTCCGTCGACTTTATTCAACGCTTTATTTTCCCAGGCAGCTGCATCCCTTCCGTGAGCGCTCTGACACAAGCGTCTTCAACAGTCGGCGATTTAGGGCTGATGCACCTTGAAGATATCGGAGTACATTACGCTCCTACACTGCGGGCTTGGGGGAGGAACATTGTCGCGAAGCTTCCGGAGATCAAGGCGCTGGGGTATCAACCTGAATTCCTTCGCCTGTGGGACTTCTATCTCTCTTACTGTGAAGGGGGATTCCTTGAGCGCACAATCAGCACCGTGCACATGCTCTTTTGCAAACCGGATTGGCGGCCCCCTATTCGGTATGGCGTGTAACGAGTTCTGTGCACCAGGCGCCATTCACATGACGTTTGCACGATGATGTTTGCCCTTGGAGGCTGTCATTCAGAGAGCGCGATTACTGAATTCTTGATCAACTTCTGCCACAGTCTCCCGGTGTCGAATTGCGCTACGTTTGGCCGTTGGACTTGCCACTTATCGCACAGGCAGTGACAGAACAGCTACGGAGATGGTCGTGATACACTCTTACCTCTGCGAATAGGGAACTTGTGACTGGGTGGGAGACTTTGTCTATGCAGCGGATCAAGAGACCAAATCCCATCAAGAATCAATTGTGACAGAGGTTCTAGTCTGAACGTGAACGCTCCATGAAGCACCCCACTCCACACGTGCTCATTATTGGCGCCGGTCTTGCC
>JANPKE010000269.1:0-2949 GCA_031425875.1 Nitrospirota bacterium | reverse complement strand
AATCGCCCCAGTATCTTTGGTGGTTTCGCCACGATGCAATTGCACTTCTGTGCCGTCCTTTGTCTTAATAAAGTAATCAGATCCGTCGATGCGAACTATTTGTCCCCGGAATCTATTTTCCTTGAAATTTGTTTGATCGGTGATAGAAAACGACTTCATGTTGTCTGATGGGGAGGGCGAATCCTGCGCATCTGCCGTGGCGAATAAACCAAGGCCCAATAGCAATATAAGGCTGGTGATATTGCGAGTGTTCATAAGTCCCTCCTAGGTAGTATGTCAACTTGCATGTTGGCCGATATGTAATCCATTACCATCCCGCTGGGGTACCCGGGATCTTGGCGCGATGCTCCTCCATGAAGAGGCCATGGTGAGGGGTCCGCACGCTGTCAATCACGTTCTGAGAAGCATGGCAGGTGCTGCATCGGAGTGTCAGGCCGACGTGAGTGTTCAATGCTTCGGCTGTCAAGACGAGGTGATACCGTTTGCCTCCACAGACCGCGCATGAGTAAATCTTAGATTTCCCATCCGAGTTCTGGTTGCTCTGCCGATTCTTCAAGACGTCGTGAATGCCTTGCATCAATTCTCTCCTTTGGTTTATCGACAGTGCTCATCATATACAACTCTCTCTAGCCGGCTATCCTAGGATAAACCCCAGTTCGACAGCACGGAGTCCCTAGCCCGCTACTTCACGTAGGACATTCCAAGCGAGGGAGTCTCCTAGTTAGCGTGCTACGCATCACATGGCAAAGATACTCGTGTGGCCCGGGACAGGGTTACGTCTTAAGCACGCTCATAAGTAGTGCGTCCGCGTTCTCAGTGGGTGTTGAGTAAAAAGTATTTGCCTGACCCAATAGCCCTGTTGGGTTAAGCGATGGGGAGAGGTATCTGATGAATATGATAAAAAGAAAAGTGTCGGCGCCTCGTAAAGTCTTACGGTATGCAGTGGTAGGGTTAGGTCACATCGCTCAAGTAGCGGTTTTGCCAGCATTCGGTCATGCACGGACTAACTATGTACTGAGTGCGTTGGTATCAGGCGATAGGGTGAAATTATCTAAGCTTTCGTCGCAATACGGGGTGGAGCATACGTACACATACGATCGATATCATGAATGCCTGCGGAGCGGCTTTGTGGATGCGGTCTATCTGGCACTCCCCAATCATCTCCACAAGGAGTACGTCACCGTAGCCTTGCGCGAAGGTATCCACGTTCTGTGCGAAAAGCCTTTGGGCCTCACCGCGACGGAATGCAAGGCGATGATCCAGGCCTCGACTCGTAGCCACGCCAAACTGATGGTGGCCTACCGCCTGCACTTTGACGAGGCCCATTTAAATCTCATGAGTTTGGTGCAATCCGGACGACTGGGCGATGTGAGGATCATGCACTCGTTATTTACGCAGCAGGTACGTAAAGGAGATACACGGTTGGACCCTCAGGTCGGTGGAGGGCCGCTACCGGATATCGGCATTTATTGTATTAATGCCGCCCGCTATCTTTTCCAAGCGGAACCATCGGAAGCCTTCGCCATGCAGCTCCGCAATAAAGATGCAAGATTTCGGCGCGTAGAGGAGATGGACGGAGTGTGTTTGCGTTTCCCAGGAGAGCGTCTGGCCGCATTCGTCTGCAGCTTTGGAGCCTCAGACCGAGCGGATATTGATATCGTCGGTACCAAGGGGACTGTACGCCTCGAATCTGCTTATGGGTATACGGACGACATGAGACAAATCACCCAGATCGGTGGGCGGATCACGACTCGCCACTATCCAGTCCATGATCAATTTGCCCCCCAGCTTGAGTATTTTACCAACTGTATTCTGAAAGATAAGGAGCCTGAGCCTTCTGGTCTTGAAGGCCTGATCGATGTGGCGATCATCGAAGCGCTTCAACGATCAGCTCGCTCCGGCAAAACCGTACAGGTCAAAGTGCCCGCAAAACGAGGTCGTCCGTCGCCTCATCAAGGAATGCGGATTGCGCAGCCTCGAGTACCACCCCAGGTTCGCGTCAAATCGCCGACACGATAATATTATCCTGAACCACAATCCAGATGTCTTCCCAGAAGGTTCACCGTCGTCGAACCAAAAGGCAATCACCAACCACGAATCATTACCGTGGGATACAAATTGCCAAGCTCCAGCCTGCCAGAGATGGTATCTGTTTTTTGTTTATGGTCGAGGAAGACTTTTCGGTTCTTGAGAACCCTCAATTGTGTTTCCACCGTTGGCTGCCTTCTCAATTTTGCACTGGCCGTCGGTACAGGACTTCATTCGTGTTTGGCTTTTCTCCACACAAGACGTCTTGTCCTCCCGACTGATGGCCGCGTCGAGGCAGTCTTTCAGCTCCTCTTTGGTCTGTGCGAGACACTGTGTGCAAAGACTCTGGTCGATCTGTGCAAGGAGAATAACTCCGTATAGAAGGAGTTGAGGTAACCGGAAGTGCGATCCGAATTGCATGGCAGTCCTTCAAAGGTAATGTAAGTGAATAACAGCTGCCTCGTAAGCTCGTTTGAAACTCAGGATGTGCCGGAGTCTTATGTCGCCGCCATCACCCTAAGGCCGGAGGGTCCTCGCGGTCTTCACCCGTCAGGGCCTCCACTTCTGTGGTTTCTGCCTCTTGGAGCTCCGATATACACCCTTGTAGTACCTGTCGTCTCTGCTGAAGCGATTTCTTGAAATCGTCACGCTCGGTCGGAAGCTGGGCAGATTCCGGAAGGTTGACCATGGCTTCTGCTTCTCCGAGAGTCGCGTATTTGTAGGATTGCAGTCGCTCATGCTCTGCTCCATAGAGCTCAGTGAGCAATTCTTCGACCTCTCCATCGAAGGCAGTCAATACCTCATTGGATTCGTGCAAAGCGCCTTTTTGTGATTGAGAGAGATCTTCTAATCGGATAACCAGTTCTTCCAGTCGCTTGGTTCGACTAGTTGCAGGAAGTGAACGATAAGGGGTTGGCATGC
>JANPKE010000268.1:0-4094 GCA_031425875.1 Nitrospirota bacterium | reverse complement strand
TCATCCGATCGTGGGCCAGAAGCTGCTTGGTGGAAGACGTTTCAGAATGACGAACTCTCGGAGTTGATCGAACGAGCCTTACAATACAATCATGATATGAAACGCGCGGTCGCTCGAATCTTAGAGGGCCGCGCCTCTGTGATGTCTGCTACCGCAGGCCTCCTCCCGCAAGTGAACCTCTCCAGTTCCTACACCAACATCGCGGTATCCAAGAACACCTTGGCAGGGTTGGGGTTGGCAACTGGCCAGCGACCAGGTCCCTCGATATTCGCGACGCCAGGAACCACCTTCGACCTCTGGAACGGCGCGATGGACCTTCGTTGGGAAATCGACTTCTGGGGTCGTATCAGACGCGGCCGAGAGGCAGCGCAGGCCGAGACCAAAGCCATCGAAGAAGACGCCCGCGCCATTGCCCTCTCACTCATTAGTGATGTAGGACAATCGTATTTTCGTATCAGAGAGCTGGATGAGCAGCTTGATATCGCCTCGCGTACCCTTGCCGTCCGCCAGGAATCCCTCGAGATCATCCAGAAGCGCGCAGCGGTGGGATTAGCTTCAGAATTGGACGTCAAGCGGACAGAGGTACTCGTCGCGGAAGCAGCAGGTCTTATTCCGGATCTGGCAAGGTTCCGTGCCATCGAATCTCACCGACTTGAAGTCTTGACTGGCATGGCCCCCGGATCGCTCGACCTTGCTCGCAAACCTCTTCGTGCCGTCATCGCACAACCGGATATTCCGGTGGGACTCCCCTCTGAGCTTCTTGAGCGGCGCCCAGATATTCTCCAAGCAGAAGCGACACTCGTGGCCTCCAATGCCCGCATCGGTCAAGCCCGCGCCTATTTCTTCCCGACTCTCATGATTACTGGGCAAGGCGGGCTTCAGAGCACGGACTTCGCCAAGTGGTTTACCGGCAACAGCTTCAACTACAGTATTGGCCCATCAGTCACCTTGCCCATCTTCCAAGGGGGAACCAACATGGCTCGCCTCGATCAGGCCGAGTCCCAATACCAGCAGATGCTGGAGAGTTACCGGCAGACCATTTTACTGGCCTTCCGAGAAGTGGCGGATTTGCTGGTTTCCGTACATGCACGAGGCGAGCAACTTGCCCATCAACGGGCACAACTGACCGCAGCACAGGAGGTCGTGCGATTGGCTCAGGTTCGCTACCGCAAAGGCATGGTCAATTACTTGGATGTGCTGGATGCACAACGAACAGTCTTAACGGCTGAAACCCAACTGGTCCTTACCGAAAGGGCTCGCCTCACCGAGATGGTCAGCCTGTTCAAGGCACTGGGAGGAGGATGGGAGCCAGCTTCTCCAACACCTCCGTCCTGACCTTACGCTAGGGTACGTGCAGAAAATGGAGTTTCCCTCGCCGTATACCGTGCTCGGCACTATGATGGGACAGAGAACTTATGGAAAATCAACGAAGGACCCCGTCAGCAAGCAGTTCGGCGACCGTCTTGGTTGTCGACGACGAATCGTCGATCGTCACACTCTGCAAAACACTGTTGGAAGGAGCGGGACTTACGGTACTCGAGGCCAACGGCAGCTCGGAGGCGCTCAAGATTTGCACTCACCACGACGGTCCGATTGATCTCCTTCTCACAGATCTTGTGTTACCCCCGCCGGGGTTTCACCTTGCCTCGACTGCCAATCAATTTCCACACGTCAACGGTCATGACCTGGCAGTTCGCGCAACTCTGGTCCGGAGCGGGCTCCGAATTATTCTGATGTCGGGGAATCCTGATAAGGACCTTGCCAGCTATGGGATCAAGCGGGGAACACTCCCGTTTTTGGCAAAGCCGTTAGAGCGTGACCGCCTGATCGCCCTCATGCACAACGTACTCGCACAACCAGCACCAACCCTTGGAGTAGAAGACCAGCCACGTGCAGCCAACGATACCAACTGGTTTGGTTAAGCGCCTAAAAAGGTGGTAGGTGAGGCAATGGTTCACCGAAAGCGGTCGGTGTCTTGCCCCATCACGGATTGCTCTTGGTCCTCTTGTATCCTAGGGATGCTCCGTCATGAACCATCCGGCAATCGATAACCGTCGGTGCTCACCAGCTGTAGGGTCCACCCGGCAAACTCGATGGAATCGAGGAACAGTAAACATGACCAGCGATCCAGGGCGAGGTTCGATACAGTGTGTCGGAATAAGATTGATAGGCCCCTCGGCACGATCTGCTCGTCGCTCATAGATGATCAATTCCCCTCCCCAATCGGGCTGCCATTCCTCATGAACGTAGGTGACGACCGCGATCCGGCGCTTTGGCGCTCGACGGCCTTCAACGAGCCGACCCTGATCCGTGTCGTCATGCGTCAAGAGGCAGTCTCCGGCCGAATAGGAATAGTAATTAAATCCTACATGACGCCCAATGATATTCGGGAACGACTCGATGTGATCTCGAATACAGGGAATCTGTAGTCGTGACAGAAATCGCTGCCCTTCCTCTGGGCCGATTTCAGCTTTGGCCCAGTTGCCGGAGTTCGGAAAGTCTTCCTGAACATGCGGCAGGTCGGAAAGGCTTTTCCAGGACGCGTGCTTCATCTTTTCCCGGAAGAACTGGCGCTCGTCCGGCAACCAAAAGTTTTCTACAACAAGCACCGGACTTCCCTGCAATGAAACGGATGCCAGATCGGCCAGTGCAATTGGTGAGTGGACAATATTCATACTTGGTCACACTTCCAGTGATGAAGTACGCCCTTTCCCTACTACACTTTATTATCCACCCGTTCAGTTCACAAAAAAAGAGGGGGTGCCCTAGTCGTGGCTCCCCCCCCCTCTATCATGCATTCTAAGCTATTGGATTACCAGCGATCGCGCTTTCCACCACCACCGCTGCCGCTCCTACCACCGCCTCCACCGAATCCACCACGTCCCCCACCACCGCCGCCAGTGCGCGGTTCCTGCGGACGTGCTTCATTGACTGTTAAAGTCCGACCACCCATCTCTGACCCATTGAGAGCCGTGATAGCAGCTTGGGCTTCAGCGTCTGCGGACATCTCCACAAAGCCGAACCCACGGGATTGGCCGGTGAACTTATCCGTAATGATCCGCGCCGAGGCCACTGCGCCATGGGCTGCGAATAAGTCACTCAATTGCTGCTCGGTCGCCGAATAGGGCAACCCACCGACATAGATCTTCGAACCCATCGGGGTTCCTCCTTTAAAATAATGACATTGTCTTGAACACGAGGAACGGGGAAGGAGGGCCGAAGACGCGATCGATGCAGCGACTTAGGTCTGACTTCCGACAAGATTCCCGGACAAGGCAACATCGGCATTGCGGGTCTCCTCAAATGGACACTCAGTATCGCCGAGACCCAGGGCGACAAGAGCTACGCTACCCTAGCACAGAGCCCTCGGGATTACAACCTCACTCCCCGACTCGAACCAAGAGCCCGTGCTCCTTACAATAGGCGACCGTCCGATAGAACCATGCGACGACGACGACAAGGAACACCCCGTTCAGACACGCGGCCCAGGCAAGATTCCCAAGAGGCGAGGCCCCTGCACTCAAGACGGTCCGCATGCCCTCAAAGATATGTGCTGCCGGATTTGCCCATGCAATCATCTGCAGCCACGTGGGCAATACCTCCAGTGGATAGAAGACACAGGAGATCGGCTGAAAGAGAAACACCATGCTCCAAGCGAGTACTTCGGCTTCTTGTCCGAACCGCATGATCAGTGAGGTCGTAAACACGCCGATAATCCAACCGGTAATGACCAGATTGAGCACGAACGGCATGAGCCATACCCCGACGATCAGGATGTTGTACGAATAAAAAAGAAGAGCACTGCCCGCCATGACAATCGACACGACCGTCACTTTCATCACGCTCATAGCCAGCGTGGCGGTCAGAAACTCGCTCGGTTTCAGCGGGCTGGCAAACAGGTTCATCAAGTTACGCGCCCAGAGCTCTTCGAGAAAGGCAATCGTGATCCCCTGTTGCGAACGGAACAGCATGTCCCACAGAATCAATGCGCCCAAAAAAAATGTCACGAATCCTGGAACCTGGCTTTGGTATCGAGCGAGGTAGAGCGTGATAAATCCCCAGATGACGAGATCCAGGAAGGGCCAGTAGAAGAT
>JANPKE010000267.1:0-11315 GCA_031425875.1 Nitrospirota bacterium | reverse complement strand
GAAAGGATGAGGGTGATGCGCTGCGCCTGGCTGCTCAACGGATTACGTCGTTTCATGAGCGGCAACGGACCAAGACCTGGATGTACCAGGATGGGGATGCCACCTTGGGGCAGCTGGTTGGCCCAGTCGACGCGGTAGGGGTATATATCCCGGGGGGCAAGGCCGTGTATCCGTCATCCGTGCTGATGTGCGCGATTCCAGCCAAGGTTGCCGGTGTCCCTCGCATTGTGATGGTTACCCCGCCCCAGAAGGATGGGATTAATCCCTATTTACTGGTCGCAGCCGATATTGCGGGAGTCACGGAGATTTATCGCGTCGGCGGCGTTCAAGCAGTCGCGGCCCTTGCCTATGGGACAAACACCATCGCGAGGGTCGATAAGATCGTCGGACCGGGGAATATCTACGTGGCCACTGCCAAACGATTGCTCTACGGCACGGTTGGAATCGACATGGTTGCCGGTCCCAGTGAGTTGCTGGTAGTGGCCGATGATGAGGCAACGCCGGCCCATGTGGCGGCAGATCTGCTCTGCGAAGCTGAGCATGATGAAGACGCGCAGGTGTTCCTTGTGACGACCTCGGAGCGATTGGCGAAGGATGTGTCGAAATTGATCGAGAGTCAGTTGAAAGGGCTCCAACGTGAGAAGATCGCGTCGAAATCAATTGCCCGTCATTCAGTAGCCTTCGTCGTGACCACTATGGACGAAGCGATCGAGGTGGCGAACGAAATTGCGGCCGAACACCTGACGCTCTCGGTGGATAATCCGTTCGATTATTTGGAAAAGATCCGCCATGCGGGTGCGCTGTTCTTGGGGCGCTATACACCACCATCGGTTGCCGATTATGTCGCGGGGCCGAATCACGTTCTGCCGACCGGAGGAACCGCGCGGTTCTTCTCGCCGCTGTCCGTCAACGACTATGTCAAGGTCAGCAACATCGTGCACTACACGAAACAAGAATTGGCCAAAGTCAAAGATCCTTTGATTCGACTTGCGCAAATCGAAGGGTTTGATGCGCATGCCAAATCGGCGCAGAGCAGGTTTTCATGAAGAAGAACGGGTCTGCCCCACGACGGGCGAGCATTCATCGGGCTACCAAAGAGACCGATATCCATGTCGAGTGGACTCTGGATGGGGGTGGGAAAGGGAAGATCGATACCGGCATCCGATTCTTCGACCATATGCTGGAACTGCTCTCGAAGCATGGGTTTTTTGACCTGACGGTCAAGGCCAAGGGCGATCTCGATATCGACGAACATCATACGGTGGAAGACGTCGGCATCGTAATGGGAAAAGCATTCCATCAGGCTTTGGGCGAAAAGGCGGGTATCAAGCGATTTGGGTTTGCCTCGGCGCCGCTCGATGAAACCTTGGCCCAGGTTACCGTCGATCTGAGTGGCCGGCCATTCCTGGTGTACAACGTGAATCTGCCGGACCGGAAGATCAAGGCATTCGATCTCGGCCTGTTCGAAGACTTCTTCCAGGCTTTTGTGACCCACGGGGGTCTGAATCTGCATGTAAACCTACTGTATGGCCGCAATCCGCACCACATCATGGAAGCGATCTTCAAAGCGCTGGCCAAGGCGCTCGATCAAGCGACGATGCAGGAAGAGCGGCTGGCGGGGAAAGTGCTGTCGACGAAAGGGATACTGTAGGCAGACCGGATTGCTAAAATGACAGCTTGAGTTGAGGGGTTATGCCGTCGCGGCAGCCCCTTTTTTGTTTCTCGATTAAGGAGTAGCGGGACAACCCCGGTTGCGGTATTGTTACGACTTCTTAAACGTGGAAGAACGTATGATCGCCATTATTGACTACGGGATGGGAAATCTGCGCAGTGTCTCGAAAGCCTTTGAGGCGGTGGGACATCAGACGATTGTCACGCGTGATTCGTCCACTATTCAGAATGCCAGTCATGTGGTCTTGCCAGGTGTCGGAGCGTTCGGTGATTGCATGACGAATCTTCGGCAGTATGGATTGATCGAGCCCATCAAGGCTGCGATTCGATCGGGGAAACCGTTCTTGGGGATTTGTCTAGGGTTCCAGCTGTTGTTTACGGAAAGCGAAGAGTTTGGCAGGCATGAGGGGCTCGACATTCTTCCAGGGAGAGTCAGATCCTTTTCAAGGGATCAGGCGTTGAAGGTTCCACACATGGGCTGGAATCAGATCGCGATCCAAAGCCCCTGTCCGGTGTTCGAAGGTATAGCCGACGGGTCTAATTGGTACTTCGTCCATTCTTTTTTCGTGGATCCATGTGAAAAGCAGATCACAGCCACGATGACCACCTATGGCCTTTCTTTCACATCGAGCATATGGAAGGACAATGTGGTGGCCTGCCAGTTTCATCCAGAGAAGAGCCAAGCGGTCGGGTTACAATTGATCAAAAATTTTGGAGCGTGGAAGTGATCGTGCACGGTCTACTCTCTCGCGTGATCCTGATGATAAGTGCTGTTGCCTTGGCAACCATTGCGACAGGATGCAGCGGATCGAAGGTCGCGACGAAATCAGCTCCAGAACTCGCCCGATACCGGATTCACTCCATTGCCTTAATCCCGTTTACGTCGATTGCTACGCCCCAAGCGCACGATCAAGACGCTCTCTTCCTTCCGACCCCTGACAGTATCCGTCGGTCTGATATTTCCATGGGGGTTCCTCCGGGAGGGCAATCCATGCCCAAGAAAACCATGGTGGTGCCGGGACATGCGGCGGAGACGGTGACGGAATTGTTCTGGGGGCACCTTCGCGATCGGAAAGGCCTTCTCGTATTGCCTCCCGGTGATGCGGTCAGAGTCTCTTCAGCCGACGGAGAGCTGGTCAAAATGGGGATGGAAAAGGCTGCCGCTGCGGTTGCGAAGCGACTGAAAGCCGATGCGGCATTGATCGGCCTCGTTTCGGTGTACCAAGAGCGGGTAGGTAGTCGACTGGGCGCTGACCCGCCGGCGACGGTTGGCTTTGAGGCCAAGGTCGTGGCAGCTGATGGACAAGTGCTCTGGGTCGGTGGTTATTATGAACGGCAGAGGCCGATGACCGAGGACCTCATGGGATTCTTGCAACGATGGGCCTTCGTGACGGCGGCAGAACTGGCAGAGTATGGGGTTGATGAGGTCTTGAAAGACTTTCCATTCGGTGTAGGGGAGGGTAAGTAGGGTGCTGGTTATTCCTGCCATTGATTTGAAGGATGGGCGTTGTGTGCGGTTACGCCAAGGCGATATGGCTGACGAAACGGTCTATTCTGACGATGTGACGGAGGTTGCCAGTGGGTGGCAACAACAGGGAGCCGGTCTGATTCATGTCGTGGATTTAAACGGCGCGGTCGACGGCGAGCCCAAAAATCTGCCTCACATCGAGTCCGTCATGAACGCGGTTCGCGTCAAAGTTCAGGTCGGCGGCGGCATCAGGACCATTGATACGGTCCGCCGGTATCTCAATGCTGGGGTGTCGCGCGTTGTACTCGGCACCGCTGCGATCACTGATCGCGTATTCCTCGAACGGGCCTGTCAGGAATTTCCGCGTCGGATCGTACTTGGGCTTGACGCACGTGACGGTCGAATCGCTGTAAAAGGCTGGACAACGGTATCCGATGTGAAAGCGATCGATTTATTGAAGGAACTGTCAGGCTGTGCGATTGCCGCCGTGGTCTATACAGATATCGCGCGTGATGGCATGCTGAATGGACCGAATCTGGCTGCGTTGAAAGAGATTGTCGAATACTCTTCGTTTCCGGTGATTGCCTCGGGAGGGATCACTCGTCTGGAAGATCTGCAAGCTGTACGATCACTTGGTCAAAAAATCGAGGGGGCAATCGTGGGGAAGGCCCTTTACGATGGGAAGCTGGATCTGAGAGCCGCAGTGGCGGCTCTTGGTAAGGAGTAAGGAGTGAAGGGTTAGGAGCAGAACAAGGCTCTCCCCTCATGTCAGTAGCACTATGCTGACCAAACGCATCATTCCCTGTCTGGACGTCAAAGAGGGCCGCGTGGTCAAGGGCGTCAGCTTTGTGAATCTCCGCGATGCTGGAGATCCGGTTGAAGCAGCGGTGGGGTATGATCACGAAGGAGCGGACGAGCTCTGCTTTCTCGATATTACGGCCTCGCATGAAAACCGGAAGACGATTATTGATGTCGTGGAGCGGACGGCTGCCCGGGTATTTATGCCGGTGACGGTCGGTGGGGGCGTGGGAACGCTCGACGACATTCGGGCCTTGTTGAATGCCGGGGCGGACAAGGTGAGCATCAATACCGCGGCAGTTCGACGGCCCGAGTTCGTGCAAGAGGCTGCTCAGCGGTTTGGGACGCAATGCATCGTTGTGGCCATTGATGCCAAACGCGCAGTGGGTGATCGCTGGGAGGTCTTCACGCATGGCGGGCGCCAAGCGACGGGATTTGATGTGGTGGAGTGGGCAATGCGGATGGGACAGTACGGTGCCGGAGAAATCTTATTGACCAGCATGGATCAGGATGGCCGGCAAACCGGGTACGACCTGGACCTGACGGCGGCAGTGTCTGGGGGTGTATCGATTCCCGTGATCGCTTCGGGCGGAGTTGGCACCCTGGACCACCTCTACCAGGGCTTTGTGACGGGGAAGGCGGACGCGGTCTTGGCCGCTTCGATTTTTCATTTTCGGACCTATACCATCTCCCAAGCGAAAGCATACTTACAGGAACGTGGCGTCCCTGTTCGATCAGATAGTTTTTCTCGAGTGGCATGACACGATGAGTCAGGGATCGGCAGATCAGTTGAAATTCCATGGGCAAGGCCTGCTTCCGGCCGTCATTCAGGATTGGCTTGACGGGACGGTGTTGATGCTCGGATACATGAACCAAGAGGCCCTCGCGAAGACGGTCGCCACAAGGAGAGTGCACTTTTGGAGTCGGTCTCGAAACAAGCTCTGGGAAAAAGGCGAAACCTCCGGTCATACCCTGCACGTGAAGCAACTCTTTGTTGATTGTGACCGAGATACCATTCTGGTGAAGGCGCAACCAGTCGGACCGACTTGTCATACAGGCGAGCGGGCGTGTTTTTTTTCTAGAGTCGATGATCAGGGCGAGGTCGTTCGTTCCAACCCACAGGATGCACAGGGCGGAATTCTTGCAGGTGTCCTCAGGACGATTCAGGAGCGTCGCGCCAATCCCCAGGTTGGTTCCTATACCTCGAAGTTGTTTGAGGGGGGGCATGACAAGATTCTGAAGAAGGTGGCGGAGGAGGCCGGAGAAGTCCTGTTGGCGTCCAAAGGTGGCAAGAAAGAGGAGATCGTGTATGAAGTCGCTGATCTGCTCTTTCATACCCTCATGGTGCTGGGATATCACGAGATCAGTCTTCAGGAAGTGTTTCAGGAATTGGGAAAGCGGTTCGGCAAGTCCGGCCTACGAGATACGTGAAAGGTGCGCCATGAGTGAGTGTCTCTTTTGCAAGATTGTGGAAAAGAAGATTCCAGTGAAGCTGGTTCACGAAGATGAGCACACCGTGGCGTTTGACGATATTAATCCACAGGCGCCCGTCCATACGCTGGTGATACCCAAGCGACATGTTTCGGCCGTTCAAGAGGTAGGGGTGGAGGATGAGTCGTTGCTGGCGCGGTTGCTGATGAGTTGTACGAAGGTCGCCGCTTTGAAAGGGCTGCGGGAGTCCGGTTATCGGTTGGTGACGAATACTGGTCGCGATGCCGGACAAACCGTCTTTCATCTCCATTTCCACGTGATGGGTGGTCGGCCTATGGCGTGGCCTCCAGGGTGAGGGAATTCGGCCAATTGACAGCTTTTCCACCCGTCTGTTAATCTGAACGGTCAATTATTCCTATTACTTAGTAACCGACTCGTCCGGTCGTGCGCGACGGGAACGTAGGAGCTACGACTCTGGTGGGCCGAAGCTTGATTTCAGATGAGACCCTTACCCTGATTAAGGACCGCCTCGACATCGTCGACATTGTCAACCGACATGTGTCCTTGAGCAAGGCTGGACAGAATCTCAAGGGCTTATGTCCGTTCCATCTTGAAAAGACTCCGTCGTTCACGGTCAGCCCATCCCGACAAATTTTTCACTGCTTCGGCTGCGGGGCCGGGGGAAATGTCTTCACATTTTTGACTCGGGTCACGGGAGGAACCTTCCCGGAAGTGGTGCGCGACCTCGGACGAACGGTCGGGATTGAGATTGAGGAGACGACTGCTCGTTCTGGGCCGCTGGCCCACCTGGTCCAGACGGTTGAGCGAGTGAATGAAGCCGCCGCCGCCTGGTTTCAACAGAACTTACGTGATGAACGTGCAGGCCTTGTCGCTCGCGAGTATTTGACGAGCCGGGAGCTTCTTCCTCGTACGATCGATCAGTTCGGAATCGGAGTGGCATCGGCCGAATGGGATGGGTTGTTGAAAGGTCTTGCCAAGAAGGGGTTTTCACAAAGCGAGGTTGCGTCGGCGGGTCTTGTGATCGCCCGAACCGACAAGGCGGGGTTCTACGATCGGTTCCGCAGCCGTATCATGTTTACGATCACAGATTTACGGAAACGTGTGGTGGGGTTTGGCGGCCGCGTGTTGGGCGAGGGGACGCCCAAATATCTGAACTCTCCTGATACGCCGCTCTTCAAGAAAGGGCAGACGCTGTTTGCGCTCGATCACGCCAGGGAAGCGATTACACGGACGAAGACGGTCATTGTGGTCGAAGGATATTTCGATGCGATTGCGCTTCATCAGGTTGGGTTGACGCATACGGTGGCTACCTTGGGTACGGCCTTGACGCCTGAACATATTCAAGTCCTCCGGCGGTTTGCGTCGAAGGTCGTCTTGCTCTTCGATCCTGATGCGGCCGGTGTGCGAGCGGCGTTGAGAGGGTTGGACTTGTTTGTGAACAGCGGGTTGGGCGTCAAGGTGGTGACGCTACCGTCTGGGGACGATCCCGACACCTATGTGCGGAAACACGGGCCCGAATCGTTCGTACGTCTGGAAGAGCAAGCGCCTAGCCTGTTGGACTTTGCCTTGGAATATAGTCTGAAGGCCACAGAGGCGAGTACGATCGAAGGACGGATCCGAAGTGTGGATGAAGTTCTGCGTATTTTACAGAAGAGCGAGCATCCGATCGAGCGGGAAGAGCGTCTCAAGCTCGTCGCGGAACGTCTGGGGATCAATCAATCACGGTTGATCGAACGGTACCCCGCACTCATGGCTCAACAAAAGCCAGGTCCGGGAACACTTCGACCAGCCGCTGTCGGAAAGTCGGGGGACTCCCTCTTCAAGGGAATCCCCGAGGAACGAGACTTAATACTCCTCCTGTTGCGGGGCACGCTGTCCCCAGCCGATGTACGGCGACTGCAGCCTGAGAAGTTTTCGGTCGAAGCCTGTCGCAAGCTTGCGGAGCTTGCTCTGACTCATCTGGATCGCGATGGGCGCATTCAGGTCCAGTCGCTGCTGGATGAGTCAGTGGACGACCCTGAGTGTGGCGCCCTGGCGACGGAGTTGTCGCTTCGTGACGATCATTTCGACGACGCGCCGGTGCACATTATGGCCTGTTTGGATTGTCTGGACCGAAAGCGATCGGAGCAGGTCCTGAGAGAGCTGATTGCCAAGCTGAAAACGGCTGAGCGCGAAGGCCGTGTGGACGATGCAGGTATGCTGAATATGCAGATCAACGAGGTACGGATGCGGAAAGCCGGCACGCCGACCGCTGGTGTGGTTTCATTGGTGAAGGAGTAGTCATGTCGAAACAAGAGTTGCTCGGTGAGGTGAAGAAGCTGATTACGATCGGGAAGGAAAAAGGCTTTCTGACGTATGACGAGCTCAATAGCACCTTGCCTGCTGAAGTTGTGGCATCGGATCAGTTTGGTAGCATCATGGCGATGTTCGGTGAAATGGATATCGAAATCATTGAGGCAAGCGATGGGGATCGGCCGCAGAAGCGATCTGAAGGTGAAGCTGGCGAAGAGGTGGAAGAGGCTGAGTCGGAGGCCGAGGAGGAAAATGAGAAGGCGATCGACCTGACGCCGGGTGCGCTCAGCCGAACCGACGATCCCGTGCGGCTCTATCTCAAGGAAATGGGGAGTGTGGCCCTCCTTAGTCGCGAAGGCGAGATCGAAATCGCCAAACGGATTGAAGAGGGGAAAAAAGATATCGCGTCGGTGATCTACGGCATGCCGATGACCATCGAATTCGTCCTGGCTCTCCGGGATCAGCTCAAGAACGCCAAGATCGACGTGCGTGAGATTGTGCCGATCCAGGAGACCGAAGAGGAGTTTGAAGAAGACCAGCCACCAGTGGAACGGGATTACGAGGAGTTGCGGGTCAAGACCCTCGAGTCGCTCAATGCCATGCGGAAAGTTTCGCTTGTGCTGAAGGCATTGGCTGAAAAAGGCAAGCATCTCGGCAGTGATCCGGTCAAGCAGAAGAAGTTCAAGAAGCAGTTCGAAGCGATCCGCCAGCAAGTGGTGGACAAAATTGAATCCGTCAACCTCCATGGTGTGCTGAAAGATCGAATGGTACAGCGTGTCCGCGATCTGGCGGTGCAGATTCGGGTTGCCGAACGGGAAGCGATCAGCTGCCAACGGCGGATCGGCGTGGGGGGAGAGGCAGGTGCCGAACTGCTGAGGAAGATGTGCCGGAGCCGGCCGGATTTCTTGGCGGTCAAGCGGAAGACCGGAGTGTCAGAAGAAGCGCTGGTGGAGATTCGGAAGGTCTATCAAAACGCCAAAGCGAAGATTCGCCAGTTGGAAACGGAAGAGGCGCTAGTTCCGGCTGAAGAGATCAAGGATGCCGTCAAGCATCTGGATATTGCCGAAGAAAAGGTCAAGCGAGGAAAGGCGGAGCTGGTCGAGGCGAATTTACGGCTTGTGGTCAGCATCGCCAAGAAATACACGAACCGCGGTCTGCAGTTCCTGGATTTGATTCAGGAAGGCAACATCGGGCTGATGAAGGCGGTGGATAAATTCGAGTACAAGCGTGGGTACAAGTTCAGTACCTATGCCACCTGGTGGATTCGGCAGGCGATCACCCGAGCGATTGCGGATCAAGCACGAACGATCCGGATCCCTGTTCACATGATCGAAACCATCAATAAGCTCATTCGAACCTCTAGACACCTCGTGCAGAAGCTGGGTCGTGAACCGCTTCCCGAAGAGATCGCCGAGCGCATGGATCTCCCGTTGGACAAGGTTCGGAAGATTTTGAAGATTGCCCGCGAACCCATCTCGCTCGAAACACCGATCGGTGAAGAAGAAGACAGCCATCTGGGCGATTTTATCGAAGACAAGAAGGCCGTGTCTCCGCTGGAAGCCGCCATTCGCTACGACTTGCAGCGGCAGATCAACAGTGCCTTGGAGACCTTGACGCCTCGCGAGGAGAAAGTGCTGCGCAAGCGGTTTGGCATTGGAGAGGCGACGGACCATACCTTGGAAGAAGTTGGACAGGACTTCGAAGTGACGCGTGAGCGCATCAGGCAAATCGAAGCCAAGGCCCTGAGGAAATTGCGACATCCGAGCCGCAGTAAAAAGCTGAGGAGTTTTGTCGAGAGCGTCTAGGTTTCAGCGTGATAAGGCGGCGTGAATTGACTCTGCTCGGAGCGGCGGCCTAAAATCACGGTTCGGGTGGCGACACCTGTTGAGGCTGAGGGAATCCGTTAGGAATGATAGGCCCAATAAGACATCAGCCTGAGTCCGAACCGTTCCGATCGGGCCCATAGCTCAGGTGGTTAGAGCGGCTGACTCATAATCAGCTGGTCCTAGGTTCAAGTCCTAGTGGGCCCACCAGTCGGGACCGGTGCCTGACCCATGTCGGTGCATCAGCATTGCTGGAAAGGATACGTTGAACCAAAAGCTGTCCCCGCTCATTGACTTGCAAAAACTCGATCTCCGGATCACGGAGATCACTGAGATCCGCCGAAAAATCCCCGAACGTCTAGACACTGCGGAAGTGCCTCTTCGAGAGGCAACCCAGCTCCTGAATGACACGAAAGCCGCCGGTGAGGCTGCCGTCAAGGAACGGCGCGCTCACGAAAAAGATCTCGAAGCTCATGAAGCGCATACCGAGAAGATGAAATCGCACGCGGCGAGTCTGAAGACGAACAAAGAGTATCAGGCGCATTTATTCGAAGTCGAGTTGGCGAATAAGAAGCGGGGAGACTTTGAAGAGAGAATTCTCTTGGCAATGGACAAGGTCGATCAACTTCAGAAGACCATCAAAGAGCTTCATGAGAAAAAGACCACGTTGGAGAAAGTGTTTACTGGGGAGAAGCAGGGACTGGACGCACGGGATAAGGAGCTGGCGACAGAACTGGCTCAACTCGAACTCCGCCATCGAGAGGCTGCTGGGCGGATCGATAAGAGTCTGCTCGATCGGTATAATCAGGTCAAGGCCTCGCGGAAAGATCAACCGCTGGCAGCGGTGCGCGATGGGATCTGCGCTGGGTGTCGTCTCCAGATCCCGCCTCAGCTCATCGCACAAGTCAAACGCTCCGATGATCTACAGATCTGCCCCTACTGCCGGCGCATGTTGTATTGGGAGGGAGAACCGGTCACAGAAAAGCCGTCCTCGCCAGGAAGTAAGCCGTCCGAACTCGAGGTCGGGGAATCGGTTTAGGCAGGCGCGAACAATCTTTCTCACAAGTATCTCGCGGTAACCTGGTCGCCCTCTTCTTTCTATTCAGAAATGAGTTCGTGAGTGAGATGGGGCCAAGGGTGTGACCTCGTCGTATCTATTCTGATACGAGGAGACCCACATCAGATACAGGTCACGTCTCCGTCTTACGGCACGTATCGCCCACACATCCCCAATAATCAGACAGATCACTCATCTTGCCGAGTCAGGCAAGGTCGTTGCTAGAAGAAGTTTGTCGCAACTTCTGATCACTCATTGCTCGGTTTGCACAGCAAGGAGGTGGGAGCGATGGCCAGCTATGCTCGAGAAGGTAGTGCAGGGTGGACCGGAGGGCTAGCCGAATTCCTCATGGAACAACTCAGCAGCCAGCCGATGTTTATGGACATTGACATCATCCCAGGGGCCTGGACGTCGAGGAGCATGTCAAGGCGTCAACACTGGGAGGCAGAACCGATCTCCGAAGCGTCCGTCAGGTGAACGGGGCAGGCCCGGGCTGTGAAAGGCTGACCCGCCAAAGCATCGACAGGACCATCTGAGGAGAGAGGCGGGTGAACCAGTAACATCTCTGGGCTGCAGGTGGCATGACCGAAGTGATACACCAGAGAATCACTTTGGATACAGAGCCATTCGGACACGCCTGCGGGCACTTGGGCAATATTCTTTGCTGAACCCTGTGAATTCGAGCAACAGCAACACTTCTCTCACTAGTCTTACCCCTGGCATGATGTATGCTCGTCTTCTACGTACCAGGCGC
>JANPKE010000266.1:0-8305 GCA_031425875.1 Nitrospirota bacterium | reverse complement strand
TTGACCTTCCCCTCCCGCCGGTAGGAAAAAAAGAGGTCTTTGTGGCAAATCGTACAGACATTGACTGTGGTGATGGACTTCGGAGGCATCCCGATGGCCTGCGCCTGTTCTTTGACGAGTGCTTTCAAATCAAGATGCGCTCTACCTTCTCCCTTCGTTCGTACCACCTTCTTCCAATCTGGAAATCCCTGGGATAGACGGTCAAGAACCGGCTCATCCACTTCATAGCAGCAAACCCCAGCAGATGGACCGATACTGATCCGTACATGTTCTAGACTCGATCCAAAGCGAGACTCCAATAGGGCCAACGTTTTTGGAACAATGCCGGCAACCGCTCCTCGCCAGCCGGCATGGACTGCGGCCACAACCCGACGTTTAGGATCATGCATGAGGATCGGAACACAATCTGCCGTCCGTACCGCCACCATAACGCCAGGTTGATCGGTAACCAAGGCGTCCCAACCTCCCACAAATCGGTCCGTCGTGGCTAGGACACGGTCCACCACCAACGCCTCCGTCCCATGAACTTGCTTCACTGAGAGCGTCCATGAAGACGATGCCGACCCTGCTATCCCCCTCCGCGGAATCCCCACTTCAAGGCCAAGACCCATGGCATGCCGACGAGTCCCGAAAAAATGGCGGACCCGAGTCCCGGCATCCACAAACGCCGGCACGGTAATAACCGATGAGCTTGCCATAATTACATTCCCTGCCTCATCACGTGAAGATCGGCACGCGATCAGTCTGTTTGTTTGCGAAGAAAGGTCGGCACATCCCATTCATCTTCGGCGGTCAACACCGCTCGGTCCATGGATTCGCGCACATCGTTCATTCTTCTCAAAAAGGTGGGGCGATCAAGGTCTTTTATCGGTCGATCTCCCGCGAGTGAGGCACCCATACCGGCTAACGCTGAGGGGGCGGGTTTGGCCGGTCGACTTGCTCCCCTATCAGCTCCGATTGCGACGGCCGCTGTGTCCTCTTCTCGTTCAAACCCGGTCGCGATCACCGTAATGATAAGTTCCTCGCCCATGTCCGGGTTGATGACTTGACCGACAATGATGTTGGCTTCGGGATCTGCCGTCTGTTGGATAATGGAGGCGGCTTCCTCGATCTCGTGCAACGACATGCTGGGGCCTCCCGTAATGTTCAGAAGAACACCACGAGCCCCCTCGACACTTCCTTCTTCAAGGAGAGGACTGCACATGGCCTTTTGGGCCGCTTCGATAGCTCGATTCGGTCCATAGGAAACACCCATGCCCATCACCGCTCGTCCCGTGTGTGACATCACGGTCCGAACATCGGCAAAGTCGACGTTCACATGTCCTGTGGTCGTAATGACGTCGGCAATACCCTGAATCGCTTGGCGCAGCACATCATCCGCGACTTTGAATGCTTCGAGAAGCGGGGTTGATTTATCGACAATCCCCAGCAGCCGCTGGTTCGGAATCACGAGCAAGGTATCGACATGTCGACGCAAATCGCGGATTCCTTCTTCCGCGTGCTTGTGTCGCCGTTGGCCTTCATACTGAAACGGTTTTGTAACGACGCCTACCGTAAGGATGCCCATTTCGCGGGCAATGCTGGCCACAATGGGGGCGGCTCCTGTGCCGGTTCCTCCCCCCATCCCGGCCGTGACAAAGACCATATCGGCCCCTTCGAGACATTCTCGGATATGTTCTTTACTCTCAAGTGCGGCATCTCGACCGATCTCCGGCTTTGCCCCCGCACCCAACCCCCGGGTGCGTTCCGGCCCGAGCTGGATCTTATACGGTGCCAACGACCGATCAAGCGCCTGAAGATCGGTGTTCCCGGCGATAAAATCGACGCGTGCGAGTCCGGAGGTGATCATCGTGTTGATCGCGTTGCACCCGGCACCACCAATTCCGATCACCTTGATGCGGACCGGCGACAACATATCTTCCTGAAATGAGAACATTGGGGCACCTCCTCACAGCGCCTCGCACGACGACCTGCCTGCCGCCCGCAAGGGTTCTAAAGGTTAAAAGACCTCCGACACCCACTTCGTCCACCCACGCATTTTTGCCCAGGGCCCTCCATTGCGCAGCCCGGCCGTTTCTAATTCACCGACATGTCGCCGGGCGTGTAACAATAGACCGACCCCGGTCGAATGACTGGGATGGCCGACAGTTTCTCGTAACCCTCCGACACCGGAAGGTATGCCTCGGCGTGCCGGCAAGTTCAAGACCTTCTCCGCGGCGTCAGGCATGCCCTCTAATAACGATGTGCCTCCGGTGATCACGACACCGGCCCCCAATATCCCTTCATAGCCGGCACGTGCAATTTCTCTCCGGACGAGCTCAAACATCTCCTCAACGCGCGGCTCCAAAATCTCCGCAATAGCCCGTCTGGAAAATGTTCGGGCTGGCCGATCTCCGACAGATGGTACTTCGATGATCTGATGCCCTGTCAGCAGCTCAGTCCGCGCAACACCGTACTGCGTCTTGATCTTCTCAGCCTCAGTCTGTGAAGTGTGGAGAACGAAGGCCAAATCCTTCGTCAAGTTTTGGCCACCGATGGGAAGGACCGCTGAGTGACGAATGCTGCCATCCAGGAAAATAGCCAGGTCCGTTGTCCCGCCTCCTAAGTCCACCATTACCACACCCAAGTCACGCTCTTCTTGGCCCAATACGGCTTCACTGGAGGCGAGCGGCTGCAGAATAATGTCCACAACATCGAGCCCGGCTCGATTCACGCACTTCACAATATTCTGCGCAGATGTCACGGCACCGGTGATGACATGCACGTTCACTTCCAAGCGATTGCCTGAAAGGCCCAATGGTTCGCGCACACCTTCCTGCCCATCCACCATGAACTCTCGCGGTAGCACGTGAAGAATCCTGCGTTCATGAGGTATGACAGCGAGAGTACGAGCGCTTTCAATGGCCCGATGGATATCTTCGCGAGTCACCTCGGCTCGTTTCAGCGCCACAACACCCTTGCAGTTTTCAGCAGAAATGTGGCTACCCGCGATGCCGGTGTAGACCGAGTTGATCTGCACGGCCGCCATCAACTCCGCCTCTTCGACTGCTTTCTTGATGGATTCGACGGTGCTTTCGATGTTAACGACGACTCCCTTACGGAGGCCAAGGGAAGGACTCGATCCGACGCCGATAATACTGATCCCTCCAGCATCGGTCATCTCCGCCACGATCGCACAGATCTTCGTGGTTCCGATGTCGAGGCCGACCAGAATTTGATCCCGTTTCGGCACCGTGATCACCCTCCTTCCCGTACAACAATCCGATTGTCGTACCGGAGATCCACTTCGTTCGCTCCACGCCCCCGACCGTCAAAGTTCAGAGTCTTGAGTGTCGGCTTGACGCGTTGGAACCTTTCCCACTGCTCTCCAACCGTTGCCTCCCCGAACTGAAATCGCACTCCCTGTACAAGCGCGATGAGGTTTGACGGGTTTTCGGCGTTTACTTGTAGCCGACCTTCGAAGGTTTGCCCGACTAAATGTGCAAGCTCGATGCCCGACGCGATGACCTGCCTTACCGACTCAGTCTCTTCCAGCAAACCCTTGGAATTGATTCCCGTCACAAGAGGCAACGCGTCATCATCGGTCTGACCGAGCCTGGTCAGCACATGCCCCTCCGCATCAGTCAGAAAGTTCTGGGAGTCGGCACGGATGACCGCAGCTGGTTTTCGTTCAACCAGGGATATACGTAACTCATGAAACGGAACGCGGGTCACTTCGGCTTCTTTGACCCACGGATGAGCTTCCACCTGCTGCTTAATAACTCTCGTGACAATATGGTGGAGTCCAGTGCCAGATTTCACCTTCGCAAGATCGAGCACTTTCTGCCTATCGATGTGGTGGCTTCCTTCGATCGTAATGGTCTTGATCTCCAGCAATGTTTGGAGCGCAGGGCCAGCATATTTCACACTCATCATGATGACCCCTGCCACGAGCACCGTACCGAGTACCACGCCTGCCCATCGAGTAAGGGCCTTTCGTCTGGCTGTTTTTCCCAGGTGGTCTTCTCTCCCCGCTCTCTCTCCTTGCGGATCCTTCCACTGATTTTTTCGTGGCTCCACGGGAGAAGGTCGCCGCTTTCTTCCCATGAATCGCATGACACTCACTCCTTTGGAACTGCCTGCGCAAAGCGATTCGCACGATCGAGCGCCGACTGCAGAATCCGTTCGACTAAGGCATCGTACGCAATTCCAACTTGAGCTGCGGCCATGGGCAAAAGACTAGTCTCCGTCATGCCGGGAACCGTATTGATCTCCAAGACATAGGGCCGACCTCTCGGAGTGATCCGAAAATCCACGCGAGCAGCCCCCTCGCACTCCAACGCCTCGTAGGTTCGCCTCGCCAATTCACTGATGTGGCGCATCACTTTGGGAGGGAATGGAGCGGGACAGAGATACTGAGTCTTGCCCTTCTGATACTTTGCCGAGAAGTCGTAAAAACCATCAGGCGCCACGATTTCAATGGCAGGGAGCACGGTGGGACCTTCCGCCGTTGTTCCCAGAATGGAAACGGCAGCTTCATGTCCGGGAATATAACTCTCCACCATCGCCTCTGGATCATAACGATGCGCAAGGGCGAGCGCCTCTTTCCATTGGGTACGGCGACGCACGATCGTCACCCCGATCGTGGAACCCTGCGAAACCGGCTTGACGACAATCGGCAATTTCAGTTTTGTCTGCCTCAGAACCCTCGCTAATGACAACCTGTCACATTCGCGCACAACGGTTCCGGTAGGTAGCGGGACAGCATGCGCGGCCAATAGCATTTTCGTGGCCGCCTTATGCATGCCTACGGCACTCGCACGTACACCGGACCCGGTATAGGGTATTCCCAACGTCTCGAGAAATCCCTGGATGGTTCCGTCTTCACCGCCCGGTCCGTGCAACGAGAGAAACGCGATGGCAACTTTCTGATCCTCCAAATCTCGATGCAGACGATCGGTGACATCGATGGCCACCGCATCATATCCTCGACGGATCAGGGCCTGATGAACAGCCTGACCGGTCTTGAGTGAAATATCCCGCTCTGAAGAGCGTCCTCCCATGAGCACCCCAATCCGGGCATTTGTTAGACGACTCATCGTCACAACGACTCCCTTCGCTACACTTCACCCACGATTTTCAACTCCAACTCCAGTCTGATCCCCGTCTTGCGCACAATTCCTGTACGTATCTTCTTAATAAGCGAGAGGACGTCGGAGGCACTGGCCTGCCCTTGATTCACAATAAAATTGGCATGCTTCGTCGAAACCTGCGCATCACCGACGGATGTGCCCTTGAACCCTGTCGCTTCAACGACTCGCCCTGCCGAATCGTTCAGCGGATTCTTGAACACACAGCCGGCGCTCGGTAGCGTAAGCGGCTGCGTATCACGGCGGTAGTGCAGATAGTCTTTCACGACCTTTTCGATATCTGCTCGCACTCCCGATCTCAGTTGCAGCCATACGCCAACCACCACACCCAGCGGCAATGTCGCCCGGCGATACCCAAATTCGATCGCCTCTGCAGGACGGTCCATCAGTGCACCTTTCGGCGACACAATCCGAACGGCTTTCACCGAATCTTTCATCTCACCGAGTCGTGTCCCTGCGTTCATCACAACACAGCCTGCGACTGTGCCAGGGATACCGGCCGCCCACTCCAATCCCGCCAAGGACCGGCGGATGGCATGGCCAATCAGGGTTGGCATGCCAACACCGCCTTCGGCATACAACACGGATCCTGGTTCTTCTTTGATCGCGCGTAATTTCCCCAAACTAACCACCACACCCCGAATGCCTTTGTCCCGGACCAGGAGGTTGGTGCCACCCAACACAAAGATCGGAAGTTTCTGCTCATGCGTCTGCCTGGTGAGCTGAACAACATCCTCCACGTCAGCCGGCTCCACCAACACATCAGCTGGACCACCGATGTGGAATGACGTGTACTCTTTAAGCGGTGCATTGAAGCGAACCATCCCTCGAATGCCGGCCACGGCAGACTCCAATCTGCGCCGTACCCGCATTGGTCGTCCCGTCGCTCCATCTGTGTGCATCGATGCGTCATGGGCCATCAAGCAGACTCAAGCCGTGCAAGAATCCCGGTTCCAGCCTTCCAGATATCGCCCGCCCCCAACGTAAGAACGAGATCGCCCGGTCTGAGATGAGGCAGTACCTGATCCGGTAGCGTTTCTTTGCGCTCGAGGAAGGTCACAGATGGATGCCCTGCCGACTTGATCGTTTCGGCGAGGGCCGCTCCAGAAACTCCCGGTATCGGTGATTCACCGGCCGGATAAATTTCTGTCATGAACAGCACGTCGGCGTGCGCAAAGGCCTCCGCAAACTCTCCAATGCAATCCCGCGTCCGGCTATACCGATGCGGCTGGAAAAGGACCACCAATCGACGATCCCAGCCCTGCTTGGCAGCCGCAAGAGTTGCTTTCACCTCAGTGGGATGGTGGCCATAGTCGTCGACAACCATGATGCCGCCGGCTTCGCCTCGCAAATGAAACCGCCGTTCGACTCCCGTAAAGGCCGCCAACCCTTTGCGAATCAAGTCTACAGGAATCTCTAGCTCGATCCCGATAGCAATGGCCACCAGCGCATTGGAAACGTTGTGGATCCCCGGCACAGCTAAGCGAAAAGGACCAAGATTCTTCCCACGGAAATGCGCCCGGAACTCGGCACTCCATTGCCTCAAGCTAATATCGGTTGCCTTGAAATCGGGTGCCACCCCATCCCGATCCCGAAGCCCGTAGGTGTGATACCGCTTGACCAGGCGAGGGAGCAGTGCGGCCAGATGATTGTCATCGGCACACAGGACCGCCACGCCGTAAAATGGAATTTTGTTGATGAATTCCAGAAAGCTTTCGGTGATGCGTTCCATCGACCCGTAATGATCAAGGTGCTCACGATCCAGATTGGTCACCGCCACGATGGTCGGAGAGAGGCGAAGAAATGATCCATCACTTTCGTCCGCCTCCGCCACGAGCAAGTCGCCTCGTCCAAGCCGTGCATGACTGCCCAAGGCATTGACCTTGCCCCCAATGACCATTGTGGGGTCGAGGCCACCTTGCGCCAACACGTTTGCGACCATCGATGTCGTCGTGGTCTTTCCATGGGCACCGGCGATGGCTACTCCAAACTTCAGACGCATCAGCTCCGCCAACATCTCCGCCCTTGGAATGACTGGAATCTGCTTGCTCTTCGCCACCACAACTTCCGGGTTACTCGCCGCAACGGCGGAGGAAATGACCACGACTTGCGCCTCTCCCACATTGGACTCCTGATGCCCAATGAACACTTTCCCACCGAGTTCTTCCAGTCGCCTCGTCGTCTCCGAAACGTTCAGATCTGAACCGGTCACCTTGTATCCCATCGTGAGCAGCACTTCTGCGATGCCACTCATACCGGCCCCGCCGATTCCGACGAGATGAATCTGCTGTATTTTTCGAAAAAGTGTCATGCGAGCCTGCCTTTGTCGTCCCGCTGAAGTCTGTGATCGAATCCCTTGTTCACCAACAACACTAACCTCCGGTCGCTCTAGTAGATTGGTTGATGTCATGTGTCACTCCCATGAGCGTGTAACATTCACCGACGATCACTTCGCCGGCATCAATTCGTCTCATCTCCACACTCTTCCGTTGCATCGTCCTCAGCCGTTGCGGATCCGACAAGACAGCGTCGATCATCTCACTCAGTTTTACTCCGGTGAGATCTGCCTGCGGAAAAACAATGGCCCCTCCCGCTGCCTCCATCGCCCGTGCATTCTTCATCTGGTGATCATAGATCGCCGTCGGCAACGGAATCAGAATCGCAGCTTTTCCGCAGGCCGTCAGTTCGGCAATGGTCATCGCGCCAGCACGAGCCACCACCAGATCGGCTGCCCGAAGAACAGCCGGCATATCGTAGAGAAACGGGACAATCTTGGCTTGGATGCCCAATGTTCTGTACGTTTCACTGACTCGCTCGTAATCTCCCTCGCCCGTCTGATGCGTGATGGTCAGGCCTGGAAACCGTTGGCTCAGCAGGGGTAATCCTTCCAATACCGCACTGTTGATGGCCCTGGCCCCCTGGCTCCCACCGAAAATCAGTAGGTGCTGGCCATCCTGCTTGGTTGACTCGTTGTTGACTAGTTGCACCAAAAACTCCTGTCGAATCGGTGTCCCGACGACGCGCACCTTCCGTCGGTCAAAGGAAGTCCCGGCCGACTCAAATGCCAAAAAAATCCGCTGCGCAAAGGGAGCGACGACTTTGTTGGCCAATCCGGGATAGGCATTTGGCTCCAGAATCACCCGGGCAATTCCTTTCAAGGCAGCGGCAGCCAACAT
>JANPKE010000265.1:0-4910 GCA_031425875.1 Nitrospirota bacterium | reverse complement strand
GAACGAGCCATTGCCCACGCACTGGAACTTGTTGAGCAGGGGGCGGACATCATCGATCTCGGGGGAGAGTCGACTCGGCCAGGCGCCTGTTCTGTTAGTGAACAGGATGAACTGGCTCACGTTATCCCGGTTGTGAAGGGTCTGGTCCATCGTGTGTCGGTTCCAATCTCGATTGATACCACCAAGTCGCGAGTCGCTGAAGTGGCCCTGGATTGTGGAGCATCGATCATCAACGACGTGAGCGCACTGCGGCAAGATCCTGCCATGGCGTCGGTCATTGCCCGCTTCGATGCGGCAGTTGTTCTGATGCACATGCAAGGGACTCCGCAAACGATGCAACAATCACCACAGTATTCCGACGTGGTCGGCGAAGTCGTGCGCTTTCTTGAGGGACGTGTGCAAATGGCTCTTCGTGCAGGAATTGCTGGAACGAACATCCTGCTTGATCCAGGCTTTGGTTTTGGTAAGCTGTTAAACCATAATCTTGACCTTCTTAATGGATTGTCTGCTATTGCGGCGTTGAACTGTCCAGTATTAGTTGGTCTGTCACGGAAGGCCTTTATTGGAAACGTGGTTGATCGGCCTGTTGAACATCGAGAATGGGGGACCGCAGCAGCAGTGGCACTGGCGGTCGATCGCGGCGCTCACATTCTGCGTGTCCATGATGTTGCCATGATGATTGATGTAGTCAAGGTGGCTGCCGCGTTGAATCCACGCTGGTCGTCTTGCCGGGAGGAGCATGATGCGTAAATTATTTGGAACCGACGGAGTCCGAGGCGTCGCCAATCTCGATCCCATGACTAGTGAAATGGCGATGCAGCTCGGACGCGCGGCCGCACATATCTTTATGCGACGAGCGGGTCGTCATCAGATCGTCATCGGTAAAGATACCCGTATTTCCGGCTATATGCTGGAGTCTGCGTTGATGGCGGGAATTTGCTCGATGGGGGTGGATGTGCTGTTAGTCGGACCGATGCCGACACCGGCGATTGCGTTTTTGACTAGAAGTCTACGGGCTGATGCAGGGGTGGTCATTTCGGCGTCACACAATCCTTACCAAGACAATGGAATTAAATTCTTTTCAAACGACGGATTTAAGCTCCCAGACGATGTGGAAGCGCGTATTGAAGAGCTGATCGTGTCGGATGAAATCAGTCATCTTCGTCCGACGGCCGACCTCATCGGCAAAGCCTACCGCATCGACGATGCAGAGGGACGCTATATTGAATTTGCAAAGCGGTCGTTACCCAAGGACTTGGATTTCCAGGGGATCAAGCTCGTCGTCGATTGCGCGAATGGTGCGGCATACAAGGTGGCTCCGACGGTCCTCAGAGAATTGGGAGCTATGGTTGAAGTCATCGCCAATAAACCGGACGGGATGAATATCAACGCTGGGTGTGGCGCCGTTCATCCTGGGCTTCTTCAGGAGGAAGTGCTCCGCCACAAAGCCGATCTCGGAATTGCCTTGGATGGCGACGCCGATCGAGCGGTATTTGTCTGCGAGCAAGGCAAGATTATCGATGGCGATCACGTGATGGCGGCTTTAGGCCTGGATCTTCATCAAAACGGGCTCCTCTCAAAACAGACCTTGGTTGGAACTGTGATGAGCAACTTTGGACTGGAGCTGTCGATGTTGAAAGCGGGTGTTAAGCTGATCCGGACGCCAGTCGGTGATCGGTACTTGCTCGAACGAATGTTGGCGGAGGGCTATAACTTTGGAGGAGAGCAATCGGGACATTTCATATTCCTTGACCATAACACGACTGGAGATGGTCTGATCTCAGCTCTGCAGATATTGTCATTGGTGAAGCGAACCAAGAAGCCACTATCCGAGTTGGCTCAGGCGATGACGGCCGTCCCGCAAGTGTTGGTGAATGTGAAGGTCACGAAGAAGCCGCGATTGGAATCGATTCCCGACATTGATTGCGCCATACAAGAGAGCGAACGTCGCTTAAACGGGTGTGGGCGAGTCCTCATCAGATATTCCGGGACAGAGCCGCTATTGCGGATCATGGTGGAAGGAGAACAGTCTACCATGGTTAAGGAAGTGGCTGAAGAGCTAGCCAGGGTCGTACGAAAGCATATCGGCTGAGTCTTCCCTCCTCCCCAGTACATGAGGGAAACTCATGCTTCCGCCCCTCGCCGCAGTATTTGTTCTCGGTCTTCTGTGTGGGTCACAGTTTTCATTTTACCCGCTCTTCGTCATCGTGCTGTTGGCCAGCATCGCTGTTGGATTCAGCCTGCTTGAACGAGCCGGTCATATCGACTCACGCTCCGCACTGTTCCTGTATTCTAGTCTCCTCTTGGGAGTCGTCTACTGGAGTCTTGCCACGCCGACGTCGGCGCCTCGCCCGATATCACCACCACTCCATGAGACGGTTCACGCCTCGGTCAACGGTCGGGTTATTGCTCCAGTCCAACACAGTGTAGGGCGTCAGACAATCTTGGTTCTAACAGATGAGTCGGATTCTCAAGCGAGACGCATACGCCTTGTATGGCGCGACCCGGGGATCACGCTTCATCATGGTGACCGCATTGCGTTCCAGGGAAAGCTGCACCGTCCAAGAGGGTCCTTGAATCCGGGTGGATTCGATTATGCTGCCTATGTGGAACGTCAAGGTATCGACGGTATGACCACGGTGACCGGTGCTCAGGCGGTGAGGTTGTTAGATGCAGAGACCTCAATCGGGTTCTGGAGCATATGGAACCGGATTGATCATTGGAGGGCCGCGATACGTGCGGCAGCTATCAACACATTGAGCCAACCCACACAAGGGCTGTTTTTGGGCATGATCATCGGTGAACGAGGCTACCTTGAGCAAGAGCTTCAAGACTGGTTCATGGTGACCGGAACAGTCCATTTGCTTTCGATCTCAGGTTCACATCTTGGGCTGGTGGCCATCGTGGCTTTTTGGTTGGTGAGAAGACTTGTGCTTGGGCTTCCCTCTGCTCTTTTATTGTCCCTTTCTCGAACAGTCACGCCATCGAAGATTGCCATTCTATTCGCCTGGCCCACTGTTGCACTCTATGCATTGCTGGCGGGAGCCGAGTTAGCGACCATCCGGTCACTCGTGATGATCACGCTGGCAATGGTCGCAATGTGGCTCGGGTATGAACGCCATCTGGGGCATGCGATGGCGGTGGCCCTCCTGGCGATCCTCTTGCATGATCCTCGTGCCCTGTTTGACATTTCCTTTCAACTGTCATTTCTGTCTGTACTCGCGATGGTCAGAATGATCGTCATCACCACATCAGCGAACGCCGATCTTGTAGGGGACGACAGTCAGCTGAGAGACCGCCTCATGAGCCATGCGCTCAAAGCGCTGTCGATGAGCGTGGCTGTGACCGTGGCGACGTTGCCCCTGGTTGTGTTCTATTTCAATCAGGTTCCGTGGATGGGGATTATGACCAATTTGATGGCTGTCCCATTCACCGGTATCATCTTGGTGCCCTTGGGCCTGTTTGTCGCGCTATGGACGATTATGACGGGGGCCGAATCTTTGATCCTTGGCTCAGCAATGGAGCAGTTGTTCGGATTGATGGTTCTTGGATTGCAGTGGTGTGCCCGCTTCCCAGGAGGGGAGTGGTATGTGGCAGCACCATCAATACCAGCGCTCGCCCTCTTTTACTCCGGGTTACTGGTGACAAGCCTCCGAGCAATCCCGTGGCGTGTCCGAGTTGCAAGCGCCGGGCTGACGATGATGTTGATTGGTTGGTGGCTGAGTCCATCTGGATCGCAAGCGGACGGCGATCGTTGGCGTGTCACATTTCTTGATGTTGGACAAGGCGATAGTGCTGTTGTTGAGTTACCGGATGGTCAAATCGTTCTTATCGACGGCGGAGGTCGATATGAACGATTCGACATGGGGAAGAATGTAGTCGCACCGTTTCTGTGGAGCCGTGGAATTCGCCATCTTGACCATGTCATTGGTACACATCAACAACTAGATCACGTAGGTGGGTTGATTTGGGTGCTCCGTCATATGTCAGTCGGACAATACTGGGGTGGAGGGATAGAACGTTCTGAGCAATTTGTAGAAGATCTCACCGCAGCTCTTCGTGATCAGCGAATCGATCACCACATCGCTGTGCGTGGCCAAGACCTATTACGGTCCGGTCAGTGCCGACTCAGCATTCTCAATCCACCTGAAACATCAGTGGTCCGTGAGTCGACTCAGCCCCCTACCGGGACACTCTTGAACAATCTGTCCATTGTGTCTCGACTACAATGTGGACCCTCTTCCATTCTTTTTGCCGCTGATATTGAAACTGGTGGATTGAGACAATTGAACGAGGAAGGGTATCAACCGGTGACGGTCCTGAAAGTACCGCACCATGGGGCGCGTAGCTCGCTCGATGGAGGCTGGATTCAGCAACTTCACCCACGATATGCGGTGGTCTCAGTCAGTGCGGCGAATCCGTATGGACACCCAGCTGAATCGGTGCTGCAAGCGTATCAAGATCAACACAGTACAGTCTTTCGTACGGATCATGACGGAGCGATTTGGATCACCGGTCGGCTCTCAACATCCGAGCTCACGGTGACTCATATGCGAGATCTTCTCGTGCAACCAGTAGATTTTCCACGTTGCCGTTGGCGTTGCGAGTATCTGAATTGGCGCCGGCTTTTCCTCCAATTCTCATAACGACACCCCGCTTTTGTGGTTTCAGTAACCCTCTTCCTCCAAAAGCGCTTCCTTGCAGTACAAAACGGGACATGAATAACAGCTTTTTGGCTCTTTCTGTGGTTGTAATGCTGAGCGCGTATGATACTACTTGGGAGAGGAGTATCGCCATCACCCCCCTTATCGGGCGGGTGGTTCCTCTCAGGCTGGCTTACTTGCCGCGATGATTACTGTGTTGGAAATCATCGGTCGCCGTCGATAGGGACTTGCACTCCTGCTCCATTC
>JANPKE010000264.1:0-7830 GCA_031425875.1 Nitrospirota bacterium | reverse complement strand
CCCAGGAATTTACGATTTCACCGAGCCCGTTCTTCTGAAACGTCTGAACAAGCCCGGCAAGTCCTCCAATACCGCTGTCCTTTCCGAGGAGACCGGCCACGGCTTGCAACAGAGGATTCTGCCCCTGTCCGCCCAGCATGCCACCCACCGCTTGCCCCAATTGATCCATCAGTCCCAAGATCCGCTCCTTCCTTCAGTAAATCAATAATAAGAGGATATCAGCGAAAGATCACTTTGCTCGTCATCCGTAGCGGAGGATGTACCACAGATATAGATCACAATCCAATGGACACTTACGGATTTCTCCGGTCAGTCGTGACCGTCACTTTGGAATACAGAGAATACGTGATGATTCGAGCTCAAGATCTTCACAAACGAAAACCTCACGGGTTTGAGGGGCTATGCAACCAACTTTTTTTTGTTATGATGATATGGCTCGGGAGAACAACTATGAAAAAGAACTCTCCATTCGTTGCAAGTTTCTTGATGGCAGGGTGCTGCTTCATTTCTTTCTGCCCCCCTAGTCTTGTTTCCGCAGAAATGTACGTGGCAGGGCAGGCGGGGGTGAACTTTGCAGACCGAATTAACAGCATCGCAGGAACAGGCCCGCTAGCAGGGGCTCCTGGCTCATTTGTAGACTTTGACCTCCAAAATTCGATTGCCTATGGTGGTAAGGTGGGATATTTTCCGGGACACAGTTGGTACGGGATTGAAGCTGCGGCGTTGCACACAACCCCGCACATTAAGAGCTTGCCACGCACCGCGACGTTGGATGAAGTTCCCGGCATCCATTTTCGGTTGACGACGATCGGCGTTAACTTTATTGCGCGGTACCCAGGTCGCACGCTTCAGCCATACGGTGGGTTTGGTATAGGAGCAGCCATTGCCCACATAGGAGATACCACAACAGTGCGCAGTAATACCGACGTGGCGCCCGTATGGAATGTGCTGGTGGGGCTACGCGCATTCCTGACACCAAAAATCGCCGTCTTTGGAGAGTACAACTATACCGGGGCGACGCTGAAGTTTGATCAAGCCTTTGGTGATCTGGGTGGTTTCAGCGGCAATTACAGGGCACAGCATGTCCTTGGTGGACTGTCATACCACTTTTAGGAGAGGAGTACGACCATGTTTCGCATGACTGTCCTCGCTCCCCTGTTTTGTACTGCCTTAATGTTGTCTGCTTGTGCGGAGTCTATCCATCAAGTCCAACGCGATACGGAGCTGCTTGGCGTTCCTTTTGGGTTGGAAAAGGAGATCGATTCCACCGTCAGCTTTGCAGACTTGAAGAGAGCTCCCAGTGAATATGTTGGGCGAACGGTCATGATCGGCGGGAACGTGATTAAGGCTAAACGGACAGAAGCAGGAACCGAGTTGGAAGTCTTGCAATTACCGACCGAAAAAGAAGGGACTTTGACTGAAGAGCGTCTTCGATCAGAAGGCCGATTCCTCGCTGTTCGAGAACAATTTCTCGACCCTGCCAGCCTCCCACAAGGCACGCCCATTACCATCATCGGTACCGTGAAAGGCGAGACCACGAGAGCACTTGATGAAGGCGACTACACTTACCCCATACTTGAGGTCAAACACATTATCGACTGGAACAGCATCGCGACGCACAGACGAAGAGATCGAAGTCCATACTATGGTGCCTACTACCCGCCCTATGGTCCGAGTGGGCTCTATCCGTATGGCGGTGCGTATGGTGGCTATTGGGGGGGGGGACCCTTTGGTGGCTACTATGGAGGTCGGGGATTCTATGGAGGACGCGGATTCTCAGGTTCCCCATCTTTTTCGTCCCCTTCGCCACCTCCGTCACAGGTTCCTCCCAATTTGAGGAGAAGGTAGAGATCTTTTGATAAGATGAAAAGGGCCATTCAGGATGAACGAGCAGGATGAGCAGAATGGGCTACTTCTCTCTCGCCGAGGAGCGATGGTGTGGTTGGGAACAACCGGCGCTTTCTGGCTAATAACCGGAACGCGAAGCCCGGCTCAAGCTGCTTCCAATACACCTCGATCACTCTGTATCGTCCGACCAGAACAGATGGAAGGCCCCTATTTCGTGGATGAACGTTTGCATCGGATGGACATTCGCTCCGATCCGACCAACGGGACACTCACGCCAGGTATCCAGTTAGCCCTGACGTTTCACATCTCTCATGTACGTGCCGGGGAGTGCCGTCCTGTACCGGATGCCCAGGTCGATATCTGGCATTGCGATGCGACGGGGGTCTATTCCGATGTGCGAGATCCAGGATTCAGTACTGTGGGACAGAAGTTTTTACGTGGATATCAGTTGACCGATGCGAATGGAGTAGCACGGTTCCAGACCATCTACCCTGGCTGGTACCCTATACGAACGGTACACATTCATTTCAAGATCCGCACCGCACTCATGGCCAGGAAACAGTACGAATTTACTTCCCAATTGTACCTTCCCGATGAACTGACAGACCGCGTTCATACCGCGCTGCCCTACGCGGCACAAGGACGGCGTCAAGTGCGCAATCACCATGATTTCATCTTTCGCAATGGCGGTGATCAATTGATGTTGGAGCCGTCTGAAACAAGTGGTGGCTATGCGGCAACCTTTCCCATTGCGCTTGATCTTTCATGAGCGCCATCCTCCAAACTTCTGCGTATTGACGGCGCTTGCTCAGTCGGTTGCGCTCGCGAAGGCGGAACAGGCTGGGCAACCTGCTGCGCTCTTCGCCGCGTACATGAGAGTTGCCGTAAACGATTGCATCGACCGCTACGATAAGAATGCGATAGGGAAAGCGAAAGCCAACATCCCCAAACTCGCTCGGGATCTCGCCAAAACGGCCGAGAGCAAGGGCGCCTTCTACTCCGGAGAACCAGTACGGGCCGACGGACAGACCTCGTCGTTTCGGTACTACGAGGCCATCGGCGACCACCAGCAAGCCAACCGGGTCCTTATCAAGGCCGTTCAAGCCAAGCCTGAGGACCTGCGTCTGTTCGAGACCGCTTGGAACATCGACAACGGCCGCTACGGCCCGGTCGATGGCAATACCGGATCGAGGGAGCCTTACAACTCTCCACCGGCATTCCGACAAGAACTGGCCAAGATGGCATCGGTCAATGCCGATCGACTGATGAAAGCAGAGGAGAAAGATGCCCTGGGTCTCACCGGCAACATCGGCGAGTTGGGTCAGTCGACAATGCAGTCGATCGAGAAACTCAGGAACGCGTCACTGTGGATGAAATTCCTGCCGGGCGGAGACAAACCAGCCAGAGATCGAGCTGAACAACGAGGCGATACCATCATGAAGCGGCCGGATCCGACCTTCTCCCAGGGTCAAGCCATGGTCTATTACGAATTTTCCAGTTCGCCGAAGGCAAAGGGTTTGGCTGTTCAAATCAAGAAGAAGAATGAGGAGTCTCAGCAAGCCATGGAAAAGGCCGGTGAGAGCATGAAGAAGTCGTTTACGCAAAAAGGTGAAGCCGAACAGAAGCAATTCTACAAGAAAAAAACCGACCTCGAAAAAGAACTCGGGTTCTAACGCCGGCCCGATCCTCATCTTGCCCTCGGTCTCTGAACTGCTGTCTCCTGAGACCGATTCCTCCTACGAGGTACCTCTCGCGGTTATTCCAAGCTTTCGTACCTGCTGGAATGCGGACGCTCTCATCGCGAAGGTCGGTCCTCTCTGACGGCCAGACATCCCCCGAGGATATGGGATGGACAGCACCATGGGGTAACGGCTCAGCACGGCTATGCCATTAGGCTGTTCGTACCTTTGCCGCGTTAGGATCATCCGAATACATGCGGACCAGTACACTAGCACGAGTGGGCTGTCTCGGCTCAATTGAAGGAGGCTGAACCTCGGAGTTCACGGGCATTGAGACCTGAGGATCTTGGGGGAATACCGGATTTGATAGCAAGACTCTCCTCTGCTTCTCTTCTGGTTGCGTCGTCTGCTCTTGGCTTCTGCTGACAGACGCCGCAACCAACTGTTCAACGGCAGCGGAAACAGCCAACAGACTTTTGGCGGCCAAAGACTCGGGAGCAGCTTCAATGACCGGTAGGAACTTCCGAACCGCCTGACTCACAGCTGGGTCGTCGGGAATCTCACCGAGCAGTGTCAGATCACCGCCGACGTATTGATGGAGAATCTTACGGAGGTAGAGGACGTTGACTTGAGAACTGTCGGATGCACGATTGACGATCAGCCCCGGCCGAAACGAGTGCAATGCAGCGGCCGCCACATCGCGTCCCTCCATATCTGTGGCACCCGCGACGTCCATGACCTCCTCCACACTTGTGAAGTCTCGATTGGAGAGCACCTCCGACATCGGGCTGCGTGCAAGAAAACAGGCCAATACGCGGCGGATCGCGGCGAGCTTAATAAACCGGTAGAGATCAAGCACTGACGTCGGCTCGGGAGTAGCAACAGCCAGGTGAATATCAGCCATCAGAAAAAAGTCGAGGGCATGGAGGTTGGTACCGGCGCCGATATCGATGACCACGATGTCGGTGTCAAGCTGCCGAAACTGTTTCATGAGCCGCTTCTTACGGGCATAGGCCATGTTGGCCGTCGCCAAGGTTTCGCCCGTACCGGCAATGAGACGGAGGTTCGGATGAACGGTGATGGGAAGGGCGACATCGTCCAACCGGTTGACCCGTTTGTTCAGAATGTCCGTCAAGGTCACCGCAGGATTCAATTCTCCGAACATGATATGGGCATCAGCCCCACCCACATCGAGATCGGCCAGGATGACGTGTCGTCCACTTTTCGCAAGCGCTAACGCAAGGTTTGCCGAGACGACACTCTTACCTACCCCTCCTTTGCCGGATGCCACGGAGATGAGAGTTGCCATGGTGTCTGCCATTTCGTTATTGATGAGAGGTGTGCCTCGAGGGTCTGTAGGGATACAGACATCAGTGATGACGTCATTGTATCGGTTGACGGAAAAATGAAAAGAAAAATAGCGGATTCCGAACAGCCAGAATACACGGCAATGGATTCACCATACACTATCCAACGAACGGATCTGTGCTATCCTTCTTCCTTATCTCTTGATGAGACGAAGTTCAGGAGGATTTCATACGACCATGCGAAAGGCAAAAATCGTTTGCACCATCGGGCCGGCAAGCTGTTCACCGGCCATCCTAAGCCGATTGATTGAAAACGGCATGGATGCGGCTCGGTTGAATTTCTCTCACGGCACTCATGAATCTCATGCGACAGCCATCACCGCCATCCGAGACGCAGCCGCACGACGCGGAGCAGCGGTAGCGATTATCCAGGATTTGCAAGGCCCCAGAATTCGCGTGGGCCTGTTGCCGGTGGAAGGCATTGAAGTCCGCACCGGCCAGGTAGTGAGGTTGCGGACATCCACTCAATCAGCGGAACTGCCTGATAGCCACACCTCCGTTCCCACCCCTCTTCCCGAAATCCCCGTCACCTATGCGTCACTCACCCGCGATCTCCATGTAGGATCACGCGTCCTCATCAATGATGGACTCATCGAGCTACAATCCCTTCGCATTACAGACAATCTGATCGAATGTTCAGTCCTGAGTGGCGGCACGATCACCTCACACAAAGGGATCAATCTTCCTGGTACCGCCGTGAGCGCCCCTACCTTGACAGAGAAGGATCAGGAAGACATTCGCTTCGGCGTCACGCATGGCGTGGATTACCTGGCACTATCCTTTGTTCGAGGGCCACAGGACATCGAGGCGGCAAGGACACTGGTAGCGGAATGCGGAAGCACCATACCGATCATCGCGAAAATCGAACGGGCCGAGGCCATTGCCGCGTTAGATGAGATCTTGGAACAGGCGGACGGGGTGATGATCGCCCGCGGAGATCTGGGTGTCGAGATGGGACCGGAAGCCGTACCCATCTTACAGAAGCGGATCATCCTCGAAGCCAATCGGCAGCGGCGTCTAGTCATCACCGCGACACAGATGTTGGAGTCGATGACGCAGGCCATACGCCCAACGCGAGCGGAAGCGTCAGATGTGGCCAACGCCGTCTTCGACGGAAGTGACGCCTTGATGCTCTCGGCTGAAACAGCCGTCGGCGCCTATCCGATCAGCACGGTTCAGGTGATGGATCGCATCATTCGTGCGGCGGAAGAAAGCACCGAGCCCGGCGTGCTGCCTAAACGTCAAACCGACTTAGTCGATCTGTCCATTCCGGACGCCGTCTGCATCGCCGCTTCGTCAGCGGCCAGAGCCATTAACGCCAATGCCATCGTGGCTTTCAGCGAACGAGGCGCGACAGCTCGATTGATCTCAAAACAGCGGCCTGATGCACCGATCCTGGCCTTTACTCCTTCTGAGACCGTGCGGCAACAAATGGCGCTCTATTGGGGTGTGCGTTCATTCACCATGCCGCAGGTTGAGCAGACTGATACGCGTATCGAAGAAGCCGAACGACGGCTGAAGTCAGCGGGGTTGATCAAACGCGGCGAACGAATCGTGATCCTCTCCGGAACACAAGCGGCACAACCAGGTGGGACAAATTTGGTCAAACTACACGAAGTCGGCTAACTCCACTCTCCACCCGATTTGCATCACCATACGACTTTCCCCTCCCCACATTCTTCTCTGAATGATCCTTTCTCACGGCAGACCAAGAGAGATCCCGTTCTCTTCATACACCTCGGGTGATACAATGATATTGGAACGGGAGGACACAGAGATGCTGACGTCTCGTCGATTTGTCTGGCTCCTGGCTATATTCCTAATTCTCAGCTCGACGCCTCTCTATGCTCAATGGGTGGCTATTGACGCTCAGTATCAGTCTCATCCATTGCAAATGGTGTACGTCGATGCTGCTACCATACACAGAGAAGACAATCTGGTGACCATTTCCTCGTTGATCGACTGGAAGTGGATGCAGGGAAATAGGTCCCCTACCCGATTTTATTCCACCAGGATGATCAAGCAGATCGATTGTGCTGAAAAACGTGTGCGGAATCTGGAAGCCACCGATTTCTACGGCCACATGGGGACAGGCGAGGTGATTGGTGGTGGCGGACACACCAGCGAAGGCCACTGGATCGCTGTTGAGCCAACAAGTCTGAATCAAGGCTTGTGGGAGACTGCGTGTGGGAAGGAATAGTAGTGTCGTAGAAGTAGACAGCAGTCTGCCTCAGGCGTTCCATCCTTCGCCACCGATGTAGCTCTAATCATCAGCAAGGCTGGTCCTCCACTGCTCCTTCATCGCTACCCGATAGGCAGCCTGCAACGTCTTGGCATCCGGATTCAACTTCGCCCGAACGGCTTCTGAGATAAATGCGCTTAACTTTTTGGAGGGCACTGTTTCTAACCTGCTTCTTAAATCCGCTACCCGCATATCACTCATGGTGCTTCTGTAAACAAGAGTCTTCACAAACCTAGCACGAGATGAAGGTTGACCTATGCAGCGCACGGTACCTTACGAGGGAAGAGCAAACTACTTGGACTGAAACTGTGACGCGAGGTCGCCCGGCTGAAAGACACCTCGTTCGGTGATGATGCCGGTGATCAGTTCAGCCGGTGTGACATCGAAGGCAGGGTTATAAACGGCTACACCTTTGGGTGCGACCGGATAGCTTCCATGAATGGTTGTCACTTCTAATGGGTTCCGCTGTTCGATCGGGATATCAGCTCCCGATTTTGTCTTGAGGTCGATCGTCGAATACGGAGCCGCGACGTAGAAGGGAATGTTGTGCGCCTTCGCCAGGACCGACATAGCCGCGGTCTTCCAAAATCTTGGAGGCCCGTTCCAAATCGGGAAGGACGGAGCCGAAGATCTGCACGGCCACGGGCCGGTCCGCCGGGCAGGTGGCCATCAGTTCCTCGGTCTTCCGGCTGCC
>JANPKE010000263.1:0-2315 GCA_031425875.1 Nitrospirota bacterium | reverse complement strand
ACGAAATCACCACCGTTTTGAGCTTCGCGCACGGCACTGGTTGCGACGGCGACGATCCGTTCGAAGCCTTTATTGCGGGCCAGTGTGACCAACGTTTTGCGGACGTCCAGTGCTCGGGACATGGCCTCGTCTGAGAGCCGTTTGGTGGCAAACACGCCGTTGCCCAGCCGCGTCATGTCCTTAAAACGATCGAGTATCTTGAAACTGGCATCGGGGAGAATTTCAGCCAGCACCATATGAATCGAGTTGGTCCCAATGTCGATGACGGCGAGTTTAGACACAGCAGTTTCCTACGATGGAAGAGAGGAATCGTTGGACCTTAATGAAAGCGTAAGCGCCTGTCAATAATCAGCGTGTAAATTGTGCGTGACAGGCACAGGCCAGAAGGAGAGCATGGCGGAGTGGGATATGCCTATTAGTTGACGACGAAATGGACACTCCTGTTTCTCCGCCTGCACTCATCGGAATACTCAAAACACAGCGGACGATCTTTTCCGTAACTTGTTGTCGTGACATCGCTGGAGAGCCCCAGTTCCCGAAGGTAGGATTGCACATTTCGTGCTCGGCGTTCGCCCAGCACGAGATTATACGCCGACGTGCCAAAGTCATCGCCGCGCCCTTCCAAAAGGAGGCGGGTCGCTCGGTCGTGTTGCAGGTGTTTGGCGTCGGCGTCCAAGGCACGCATCGCCTCCATCCGGAGTGTGTCTTGATCAAAATCGAATAGGACGTCACCAAATTCCTCATGGGCCAGGCCGGTCGCGTTTCGAGAGAAAAGCTCAGACTGCATGGCCGGGCTTGTTCGCGAGCCGGTCAGATGCCTGTCGTCAGGAGGGATCTCTTTGATCACGGGCTCCTTGATCAGTTCTGCTTGAGCCTGCCCCTCTTGCCCCGATTCTGATCCCCACCACCATTTTGCTGCGCAACCCTGTAGAAGGAGCATGACGAGGACGAACGTGCTTGATACCATGACATTGTGTATCTGTCTCATAAATCCTCCTCCTCAGGAAGGATGAGCCGATTGTTACCGAGGAAGTGTCAGTGCCGCTTCATAGATCGGCTGGGTATCAGTGATCGGTGCCCATCTCAAGATCGCCAATGAGTCCTCAACATACTGCGGCGTCCGCATGCCGTTCAACACGCAGGTCACTCCCGGCGTACTCGTGAGCAGCCACAACATTTTTTGTGAGAGTGACGCGGTGCGGTGTGAGGGTGGCAACAGAGGGTCGATCGTTCGCGCGACTCGTTCTGTTTGGGCGTGGCTCCGCTGGGTTGCTTCGCGCCGGAATCCGCGCAGCAGCGTGAGGAGCTCTGGAATGTACCGATGACGCCAGCGTTCCCATAGTTCTGCTCCCTCTCCGGTAAGCTGGCGCGCAAGCAGCTGTAAGACGTGATTGATCTGTGGAGCGATCATGTGGTGCTCAATCTGTTCCCAATGTTCGAGCCCTTGTATCTGGGGATGAATGCGGCGCAGTTCGGCTGACCAATTGAAGTATTCGGCCGGTGCCGTCTCGGTTCCGGACGGGGGGATGTTGGGTGCGAGAGAAGTCCGGTATTCCTGTTCGAGCGCGCCTACCGTGCTCAGCTGTTGGTCGAGATCGATGGGTGGATCTTCAAGCGGGAGATCTGCCAGCCGCAACATCCTGTTTGGAGTCACCATGGCATTCAACGGACGGTTCACGAACACCGCAATCCTGTTCTGGCTCGCATACCCGAGCACGGTCTGAAGTTGAGACGGGCCGGTGTTGGCGGTCCTGGCGGCGCCGGCCTCGAAGAGATTCATTGGACATTGAAGCACCCGAAAATGATGGGCAGACGCACCGACGGATTGCGCCGCGGCTTCAGCGGCTTGCACCATACGCGCGAGCGAAGTCGCTTCCGGGTCGTCAGCCGCAGAGGCGATGGTGTTGGACGACACGCCGTAGAACCGGAGTCGTCCGGCCGAAACCTGTGTTTCAAAATAGATAAAGGCTCGTTCAACTCGCGCATAGAACTCCCTGCGACGTGCAGTGAGATCATCCGCACCACGATGCTTCGATTCCGAGAGGAAATATTCAGGATTATGCAGGAGGCAGCAATCGAGTGTCGCCAGTCCCAGACGATCGAGGGAGAGCGTCAGCTGGTCCGCCAAGAACTCAGGATGAATGCAATGCCAAATACCCTTTCCGTACTTCACTAGTTCAGGGTAGGGATGGGCGGATTTATCCTTGGCTTCGGCCAGTTTAAGGTTCTGACCCTGGAGATATCCGATTTTTGAGACGACGATGATTTCGTCGCGACGAACCTCACCCGAGTCGACCAGCTCGGCCAGTACGGAG
>JANPKE010000262.1:0-4961 GCA_031425875.1 Nitrospirota bacterium | reverse complement strand
GAATCGGGATTTCTTGAGTATCCCATCGCACTCACGAATACGCTCAACATTCCACGTGTGGCCAACGGCGTCATGAGCTGGATGATCAAACAAAATCCGGCGATCGGCGTCGAAGACGACACGCTCACGCCGGTGGTCGCCGAATGTGACGATGGACGATTGAACGATATCCAGGGCCGCCATGTGTCCGAGCAAGCTGTCATCGCCGCGCTCGACGGGGCTAGCGGCGGTCCGGTGCAAGAGGGCACGGTCGGGGCCGGCACCGGGATGGTGTCCTACGGATTCAAAGGCGGCATCGGCACGGCCTCGCGAAAACTCTCTGAGAAAGAAGGCGGCTATACGATCGGTGTCTTGGTCAATGCGAACCATGGCCGCAGGCCGGAACTCGTCATCGCGGGTGTGCCGGTGGGCAAACGCTATGAGCCGCCACCACAGATGTCTGATGTCCTCTCGCCTGGCCAGAGCGAAGGCTCCATCATCGTCATCATCGCCACCGATGCGCCACTCGACAGTCGACAACTCGCACGACTCGCGAAGCGCGCCGCCCTGGGCCTCGCCCGCACCGGCTCCACCGCCCGACACAGCAGCGGCGACTTCATGCTCGCCTTTTCGACCGCGAACGTCATCCCGCACTATCCCAAAGAGCCCACCTACCAGCTGACCCATCTCGCCGACACCCATTTGAATCCACTCATCACCGCCACGGTCGAAGCCACGGAAGAGGCCATCCTCAATGCCCTCACCATGGCCACCACCGTCACAGGCCGCGACGGGCATCGGATTGAGGCCATCGACCTGGGCCGCCTCCAAACACTCCTGTCCGGTTCGCGATGAAACTGATCCACTGAAGTCCTGAGTGTTTGTTGTAAGGTGAACCGAGCTTGCAAATGTGGCGATTCCCTCGCTATCCTGCAAAGGTTAACCCGGAGGCATGGTATGGGCGACTATCAGATCGGCGGCGGACTTCAACTGCTGACGGCGGTACAAAAAACGGAAGCCTTTGCCGAGTTCCTCAAGGAGAGGATGGTGCACGCGTTGGAAACCGAAGACCCGACCGAACTGCACTACCTCCTGGCACAAGTCGACGACTACCACTCGTATCTCTGGCGATATTATAAAAAGCTCGCGCAGACCCGATCCCAGCGCATGGATCCGGGAGTCTGATCGCTAGCCGTTTACTCACGCCTACGCATGCCTGGTTTATCGTCATCTAGCACATCTGCCCCTCAGAACACGGCCTTCCGGTTTGCCAACGCCCTGGCACAAACGGGCGATACGGAAGCCGCTGCCCGGGATCTTGCTGACGCGATTCAGACGCAGCTTGGTGGTGCGCCGATTGATCTCGCCTGTGTATTCTTTTCCGCCCATCATGCGGCGCGAGCCGAGGTGTTGGCGAATATGCTGACCGAGCGGCTTTGTCCTCGATTGCTGATCGGGTGCAGTGGGGAGGGTGTGATTTCCGGAGCCGAGGAAGTGGAAACGGCTCCGGCCGTGACCGTATGGGCGGCGGTGCTTCCAGGTATTGGGCTGGACGCCTTTCAGTCAGCATTTTCACCCACGCAGGACCAGTTCCAACTCTCCAGATGGCCTCTGCCAGGGGCGGGGGATACGCCCATTCTATTATTCGCGGATCCCTTCACGACTCCCGTTCAAGAAGTTCTTGGCCTCATCGATGAACGATACCCTGGGGCCAAAGTCATTGGAGGATTGGCTGGGGGTGGACACGAGGCCGGCATGAATCGGCTGATTCTCCACGAGCAGGTTCTCGACGGTGGGTTGGTCGGTGTCCGCCTGTCCGGACCGATAGACGTTCGCCCCATCATCTCCCAGGGATGTCGTCTAGTCGGCGAACGGTTTGTGGTCACGAAGTCGGAAGGCAATCTCATCCATGAGCTTGGAGGGGCACCAGCACTCGAACGCTTACAAACAGTGTTCGAAACGTTGGAGGAGGAAGACCGGAGCCGGGCCCATCGAGCCCTCCATCTCGGCATCGTGATCGATGAGCACCAGAACCGCTTCGAGCGCGGTGATTTTCTCATTCGGAACCTCCTGGGGGCCGACCAAACGAGCGGGGCGATTGCGGTTGGAGAGGTGGTGCAAGAAGGACAAACGGTGCAGTTTCATCTGCGTGATGCGGAATCTGCCACTGAAGATTTACACCTGCTGCTGGCGGCCGACCGGCTTGCGCATCCGCACCCTCCGCTGGGCGCCCTGGTCTTCAGTTGTTGTGGCCGAGGTCGAGGGCTGTTCGGCAGACCCCACCACGATGCCGCCGCGGCGACAGACCGACTGGGACCGATTCCGATCGCGGGGTTCTTTGCGCAAGGCGAGATTGGACCTATCGGCCATCGTAATTTCTTGCACGGGTATACCGCCAGCCTGGCTCTCTTTGCCGAGCGAGATTTATAGCCAAACTCCAGTTGACCGAACAATCTCTCTCATGCCATACAGGTGAGACGAAGGAGACGCGCTATGAAATCTCTATCCATCTCATCAATGGTCACGTTGTTAGTTCTGACATCGGTATTAGGAGGAGAACGCATTATGGCAGCGAGCGAAAAGGGGTCAAACGCGCATGATATTACGACGACGTCCGGGCTCAACTACGTGGATCAGGTGGTCGGAACCGGAGAGGTGGCGGTCGCCGGCAAGACGGTGAATGTCCATTATACCGGTTGGCTGGAGAACGGCAAAAAGTTCGATAGCTCCGTCGATCGTGGACAGCCATTTTCATTTCCTCTTGGCGCCGGTCGTGTCATTAAGGGCTGGGACGAAGGGGTGCAGGGGATGAAGGTGGGAGGCAAGCGCAAACTGACCATCCCGTCCAATTTGGGCTATGGACCACAAGGTGCCGGTGGTGTCATCCCACCGAATGCCACCCTGATTTTCGACGTCGAATTGCTCGGGGTGCGATAGCACGACTGTGCAGCAGACACCGCTCATCGCACAACATCGCGCCGCCGGCGCCAAGCTGGTCGACTTTGCTGGTTGGGAAATGCCCATCCAGTACAGTGGCGTGGTGGATGAGTATCACACGGTTCGGAGCAAGGCCGGTCTCTTCGATGTCAGCCACATGGGGCGCATTGTCGTCACCGGCTCCGGCGCGGAGTCGTTCCTTCAGCGCATGACGACCAATGATCTCGCAGCGTTGCGGCCTATGCAGGCGCAGTACTCGATGGTCTGTAACGAGCAGGGCGGCATCAAGGACGATATCTTCGTCTATCGGTTGGCGAGGGCTGGAGAGTTTCTTCTGTGCGTCAACGCGTCCAATCGAGGCAAGATCGTCTCGTGGCTGACGGAGCACAGCCGGGTGGTTTCTGACTGTCAGGTTTCTGACCGTTCCCCAGAGATCACGCAGATCGCCCTGCAGGGACAGGCGGCGCGAGCGATCGTCGCAGCGGTCGGATTGCCACAGTTGGAGCAGCTCAAGCTTAGAGAATCCACAATGGTGCGAGTCGCGGATGTGGAGTGTCTGGTTGCACGAACGGGCTATACCGGAGAATTCGGCTACGAGTTCTACGTGTACGGACCAGCCGGCCCAGTCTGGGACAAGCTGTTGGACACAGGCCAGTCGTTCGGATTGAAACCGGCTGGACTTGGCGCGCGGGATCTCCTGCGTCTGGAGATGGGCTATCTGCTCTATGGCAACGATATTGATGAACACACGACGCCGATCGAGGCCGGAGCGGAATGGGCCGTGCGTTTCGAGAAGGGGGACTTTATCGGTAAGCCTGCATTGCTGACACAGAAGCAAGCGGGTGTGTCTCGCCGATTCGTGGGCTTTGAATTACTCGAAAAAGCCGTTCCGCGCCATGGGTTCACCATTCTCTCGTCTCCGTCACCGCAGTCTCCCATTGGAGAAGTGACCAGCGGCAATCTTTCTCCCATTCTCCAAAAAGGGATCGGCTTAGGATATGTGTCCCCGAAGTATAGCGACGTTGGAACGGATCTCTGTATCGACATTCGAGGAAAAGCGGTTCCGGCGAAGGTTGTGAAGCCGGCGTTCTATAAACGTCCTGCCAAGTAATGGAAGCCCGCATCATCGGCTCCCTGCAGCCAGTGGACTGCTGACCACGATCAACTGAGGAGCATCTCGCATGGTTCGGAATATTTATACAGGCAAGGTTGTCACGCTGAATGTCGACACCGTGCAATTGCCGAACGGTGTGACGATTGATCTTGAGACCATCCGCCATCCGGGAGCCGCCGCGGTGGTACCGATGAAAGACGATGGCACGGTTGTGTTGATCCGGCAGTTCCGGCACGCAGCCGGGGGATTCATTTACGAAATTCCAGCGGGGAAACTTTCTCCCGGTGAAGAGCCATTGCATTGTGCGGCAAGGGAGCTGGAGGAAGAGGTCGGCTATCGTGCGTCCTCGTTTGAGTTGCTCTCGAGTATCTTCACGGCGCCGGGGTTTGCGGATGAAGTGATTCATGTCTACAAGGCCACTGGATTGATAAAAGGCAGGCAGCAACTGGATCAAGACGAAGTCTTGGAGATCGTCGAGATGCCGCTCTCGGAAGCGATCGCAAGAGTTGAGGATGGGGCCATACGAGACGCGAAGACAATCGTAGGCTTACAGGCGGTCTACATCAGAACTCACCGACTATAAAACGACTTGAAGGGACTCCTGCAGGAAGCGGAAGTCCCTCCAAGCCAACTGCCCTCACCAAGAAAAAGAAATCTACTTCTTGCCCTTCTCGTCCTTCTTCTCGGCATCGCCGAATGTGTCGGCATGGCCGCCCTTCTTCTCTTCCTTCTTCTTATCGTCTCCGTAGATCGTCTCAACTACCTGTCCGGGCTTCTTGCCCTTGCCGCCTTCCTTCGGGGTTTCCGCGAACGCTGGTGCACTGAAGGTCATTGCCACTGCCACTGCCATGATTGCCATCAACATGCTCTTCATAATCCGTTACCTCCTTGAAGTAGTTTGTACCAACGATTCAGTACCTGCCGAGGTGAA
>JANPKE010000261.1:0-8842 GCA_031425875.1 Nitrospirota bacterium | reverse complement strand
CAATATTATTTTCCTGCTTACATCCGTTTCGGCTTTCAGCCAGGATCAGCTAAATCCCGACCGGCCGGGAGAAAGCAAAACTCCTGAGCTGGTGAAGGGAAATCACCTTCAGTTTGAAGTAGGTTTGGAAGATATCAGCATTCTTGGCGCAGGTCGCTAAGAGCACATCAACGGCTTGCTCTGGTACGTCATTTCCGAGGTTGCGGGCTGCAAGTGGAGAAGAAAATCTGCGGAGGCCTACGTTCTCGGACTTCCAGTCGGTCACGAGGGTCCGATACATCTCTCCAATCAGATCGCGCTGACCTGTGAAGACTCGATAGAGTTCCTGGTAAGCCGCTTGTCGGACGGCAGATTTGGGACTGCGGACATAGGTCATGAGTCCTTCACGGTTGAGTGTGCGTACCGTGCCACCGTCTTTTATCTTAAACGTCAGTCCGTTCGTGACCACGTCATAAAGCGTGTGGACAGCGCTGCGTCCGGTGACATTCTTGATGTTGATGATTTTCTCTTCCCGCTCGGACAGCGTATGGGGTTGATAGCGCCTAATTGTTTCGAGATGATAACGGAGATCGCCGGCATCGGCCATCAGTCGCTCGGCGTTGCGGTCATCCACGCCTTGCCACCACAGATCAAAAAACAAGAGGCGATTGTTCAATGCGGTGAGTCGCTCTTCCACGTGCGATTTAAACGACCGGGACTGTGCGTCTTTGGTGTTTTCTGAAAACCACATGTAGGCAAATGCGCCGAGTCGGTGGGAACCGTCCGTGATCAATTCCGTGAGCGTCAGGATGGACCGGAAATCGGATTCTGCCATTGTCGCCTGCAGCCGAGTGCGAGCCGACTCGACCTGTGCGACTTGTGTTTCAAGCGCCGCCAGATGCCGCTCCAAATCCTTTACGGGGTTTTTTACGAGGTGAGTGAGGTCCCATCGGTCGGATACGAACTGCGTAGAAGGTTTGCGTCGAACAGGACGTCTCGCGGCCATGCCAATCTCCATGATAGATGTGCGCTTCGGTAATCCGGCGCCATCTTATCATCAGGCTGGCTCGTGATTGGAGGAAATCATCAGAATTGAAATGGACGAGCCGTCGCGTTGACAGCCTATCTTTGGGATGTGAAAATCTTCGAAGCGGAACACGACATGAACGATCAAGAACTCCATCGCGTAGTCCAGTATGTAACGGCGAGTACGTCCTATGGACGGGACACGGTGGCAGATATTCTTCGCACCGGTCTCAGTGAGTTATCCGCGTTGGCCACACATTCAGCGACAGCCTTCGAACGGGACGCGTTGCTTGAATATGTTTCCCAGTGGGCGATGAAACGGACAGGGCAACCGGAGCCGTTGGTCCGTGAAGTGCTGGGTTGTGCCGGCCGATGGCTGGATGAAGTCTATGATGAATTGGCCAAACGCCAGCCTGAGGCGCTGAAGTTGAGAGCGAACGATGAGGACGATTCGGAGGCTTCGTAAACGATGGGCCGGTTTCGCCCAAGAAAGACGTTCAGGTTGGTTACCTCTCTACGAGGTGGGCTGGGGCCGATACCCGCCTGGAAACGAGAAGAGGAAGGGCTTTCTGGCGAACTTCACGATCGGTGGAACATGCTTCATCGTCACTGCGCCGATCAATCCAACCACCTCCGTGTGGGCCGCCTCGTTTGGCGGCTCACGCACTATGATTACGGGGTGAGGGAATCCGCGCTCGCCGAGTTAGAAATGGCCACCCAATTACTTCGTGTCGGAGTCCGGGTCACGTTTTTGCCAGAGTCGCAGGCGCGAACAGCTGATTTTGAATGCAATCTCGGTCGCGAACGTTTTTTCGTGGAAGTCACCGCAATGGTGGGATCGGCGGCGCGTCAACGACTACCTCTACGCGGACTCGATTTTGATGAGGTCGTTGGGGAGGAGGAGGATCGGGGTGTCATCCTGATCCACAGGATTCTCGCGCGTATCCGGCAAAAGGCCAAGCAGTTGGTCGACTATTGCGATCCGGTCGTGCTCAGTATTTCAATTCCACGAGCCGACCTTCAGGGGGAAAAGAACGCTCGTTCGGAAGCGATCTGGTTGGATCTGAAGGCACTCGCCGGGGTGGTGACGGTCCTGCTCACCAAGGTCCCCACCCTCAGCGCCGTCTTGATCTCGCTCTGGGATGTCGACCCGCTTCCCTCAAGAGCGGCGGTCAAGCTTGCTAATGTGGAGTTGATTGAACGGCCCAAACGGCAGCGTAGTCATCCGCGCGTGCGGATGCTGATTCACAATCCAAGCGCCTCAGCCCCGCTCTCCGAATCCCATGAAGCTTCGATCAGGCAAACGCTGTAGCGGCTTCATGATGTGGTGTCACGTGAGCCCCTTCCGGGCATTGTAAATTCGACCGCCGGTTTGCTGATAACGTTGAAAGACCGCGATGGCCTCGTCTCGGCAAATGTCACGGGTCACGGAAATCCCACGGTCTTCCAGCGTGGCCACCCAGTTCTTAGGTTTCGGAGCTTCATCGAATCCGATGGCCATTGCATCGGACGCTCGAGCGGCGCAGACGACTTTGCGAACCCCGGACCAAAGAATCGCGCCATAGCACATGGCGCAGGGTTCACAGCTCGTGACCAGTGTGAGCTTCGGCATACCAGGAGCGCCAAGATCGAACTGCCTCAAAGTCCGATGTGCGTTGGCTAGAGCGACGACTTCGGCGTGGGCGAGTGAACAGTTGGCGAGTTCGACGATGTTTACCCCGACGGCGATGAGTCGTCCTGTCTTGGTTTCGAAGACTGCCGCCCCAAAGGGGCCTCCGGTCTGAGCGGTGACGTTGGTCAGCGCGAGCTGAATGACGAATTGCATACGATCGGACGCCGCCACCATCGGCGTTTGCTGCCGACGCGCAAGGCGGATGGCCCAGGATGGGAGGCGAAAGGGGGATGTGGAGGGGGACCCAGACTTCACGACGGCAACGAAAGCTTCAGAGCCTCAAGATTCTTCGTCACCATGGCATCCCCGTTCTTCGTCGAGACGTCAATGCCCGTCGCACAGACGGTTCGGCATTCGTCGAGGCGCTCCAGTTTCTGGAGAGATTGCGCGAGCCCATAATAGGCAGCTGAGTAGGTGGGTTTGACGGTGATGCATTGCTGGAGCGCCTTCGCGGCTTCTTCGAAGTTTCCATCGTCCATATAAGCTTTCCCTAACCCAAACCAGGCGACATCGTCGTTCGGGTCCATGGCCAGGAATTTCTTCAGCGGTTCGATTCGTGGATTGGGCATGACGGCTCCTATCGTTAATGCGAAACGATAGCAGTGCCGGCGCACGTTGTCTATGGCGTTTTCTGCGTGATACTCTAAATCGCTATTGTGCGTGTGCGTGATGGTGCATGTATGGGGAAGACAGGTCTCGTCTATCATCCGGCGTATCTTGAGCATGACATGGGAGCTGGCCATCCAGAATCTCCCAATCGGTTGCGCGATCGTGCAGCGATTGGAGGAGAGCGGAATCGCTGCTCGACTGGTCAGGATCGAACCCCGAAAGGCCGAGGATGAGTGGATCACGCAAGTCCACGCCCCCAATTATCTGGCGTCGCTCAACCGCCAAGCACCCACGAGTGGCCGCGTCTCGCTCGATCCTGATACGTCCATGTCCCCAGGCACACTGCAGGCTGCGTATTTAGCGGCGGGAGGCGTATTGGCGGCGGTCGATGCCATCATGGCACAGCAAGTGGACCATGTGTTCTGCGCTGTTCGGCCTCCCGGTCATCATGCCGAAGCGGGACGAGCGATGGGGTTCTGCTTCTTCAATAACGTGGCGATTGCTGCCCGCTATATTCAGAAAAAGTATGGGCTCACACGAGTGCTGATTGTCGATTGGGATGTCCACCATGGGAATGGGACGCAGCATAGTTTCGAGAACGATCCTTCTGTCTTGTTTTTCAGTACGCATCAATATCCCCATTATCCCGGTACGGGTCGAGAAACCGAGCGAGGTAAGGGAACGGGAGAGGGTTTCACGATCAATGTGCCGATGGAAGCCGGTCAGGGAGACGACGAGTATCGCGCTGTGTTTCAGAAAGTGCTGGTAGCGGTAGCCGATGATTTCAAACCAGAGTTTGTTATCATCTCAGCGGGCTTCGATGCGCATAAGGCTGATCCCTTGGCTAGTATGGGATTAACTGAATTTGGTTATGCGGAGTTGACCGAGATCGTGGTGGGCATCGCGAAACGCCACGCGAACGGCCGTATTCTCTCCTCACTCGAAGGCGGTTATAACCTGACGGCGCTCGCCGCCTCCGTTCACGCACACATCGGCGCGCTTCTGAACGCATGACACGTGGACTGAAGATCGTTCTGGGGGGTATTGTGGCCGCGGCCGTCGTGTATCTCTATTACACGGAGATCAAACCGGTGGTGATTTTCGGGTTACGCGATGACTATGCCCATGCCATTCCGTTTCAGAAAGTTCCTGATGGGCTCGCAAGCCTCAAAGCCGAGTCCTGTGGCCAATGTCACCGTGAGATCTATGAGGAGTGGAAGACGAGCATTCATGCCCATGCCTACGAAGATCCGTTTTTTCAGGCCTACTGGAAGAAGGATAAGAACATTTGGGTTTGCCTGAATTGCCACACGCCACTCGAGAATCAGCAGCCCACGCTGGTGAAAGAGATTCCGCGTGGACGGGTTGAGAAGGCCATTCAAGAGCCCAATCCGCACTATGATCCGGAGTATCAAAAAGAGTCGGTCACCTGTGCGGCCTGCCATGTGCGCGACGGCGTGATCCATGGGCCGTATGAAGATTCCAAGGCTCCACACCCCACGAAATATGACCCCAATTTTAGGACGGCGCAAGTCTGTTATCGCTGCCACAATGTGGTGTCCGGCCCGGCCCAGTTCTACAACGTGGGGCCCTGCGGGACTTATGCGGAGTATGAAGGCCGGTACTGGCAGGAGCGGGGCTTCATTTGTCAGAGCTGCCACATGCCGGAGATCGAGAGATCGGTGGCTCCAGGTGGACCGGTCCGCAAGGGGCGGCGACACCTCTGGCGTGGGGGACATGATCCCGATATGGTCTCGCGAGCGATTGCTGTTCAAGTGAAGGCTGACACGAATATGCCGAAGCCTGGCGATCGGGTCGGGTTTACGCTCACCCTGACGAATGCCGGAGCCGGGCACAAGATCCCAACGGGTGACCCCGATCGATTTTTTACGGTGGAGTTCCTTGTCGAAGATCAGCAGGGAAACATACTGGAGCAGCAGAGCTCTACGATGGGACGGTGGATCCTCTGGCAGCCTGCCATCATAGAGTTGTATGATAATCGGTTGTTCCCGCAGACCAGCCGTGACTACCAGTTTGCGTATCGAATACCCGAGAAGACGGACGGACTCAAGCTGAGGACCAGAGTGCGCTACCATATTCTGACTGATTCGCAGCATGAGATGTTGCAAACGCAATACGGCCTGACTGGCAACGATCCCTATCGATTTGTCGTCTATGAGCGAGAATTTCCGTTGTCGGGCGAGTTGAAAACCGCATCGGAGCAACAAGAAACCCAGCTATCACACGTCCGTCGCCAACCGAATGGCAACAGTTGCAAAGCTGTCGCGCACAGCTGAATCGCCCGTCGCGGGCGAGAAAGAGCCAGGCATCGTGACACATCCATTACTCATCGATACGGAATCGCTTCAGCAGCAGTTAGGTCAATCGGGCGTGGTGATCGTCGACGTGCGAGGTAAGGCCGCCTATGAATTCGGCGGGCATATTCCCGGGGCCGTGCATTCCACATGGCATGAATATAGCGATCCCAGCGCCGTTCCGAAAGGCTTACTCAATCCAACTCTCGGCGAGATTGAGCGTATTCTCCAGCGGCTTGGGCTCAATCAAGACAGCGAAGTGGTGATCTACTCTAATCCCTTCGACAATTGGGGCGACGAAGGGCGGATGTTTTGGATGCTGGACTATCTGGGCCACACCCGGTTGCGTATTTTGGATGGTGGGTGGGTGAAGTGGACCGCCGAGAAGAGGCCGTTTGAGCATGGACCGGTCTCCCCGAAGAGGGGAAATTTCACGGCTCAACCACGTCGGGATTTGATCGCCCTGAAAGACGACCTGAAAGGCTTCGTCAGGGGGCCGCATCCGCAGACGGCCATATTGGATGCTCGCAGCGTTGAAGAGTATCTTGGCAAAGAGGTGTCGGGTATCCCTCGACCTGGGCACATCCCTTCAGCCATGCACGTGGCGTGGAATGGGTTCTTGAACAAGGATGCGACCGTTAAAGATCTCTCCGTGATCAGGGAGATGCTGGCCGCTAAGGGGATAGGCAACGGGCAGGACGTCATTTGTTACTGTACTGGCGGGGTGCGATCGGCCTGGCTCTATTTCATTCTCAAGCTTGTCGGGTATTCAAAGCTCAGAAACTATCCTGGCTCATGGTGGGAGTGGAGTCGTGACTTCGCCTGTCCAGCTGAAAAAGATGTTCATGCACTCCAGAAAATGCTCGGGTTTGATCCAGCCTCCAAGCCTTCTTGACAGTCTGGAGAAACGCTGTGTAAGGTAAATTTGAGAAGTTCTCAACGTAAATATTCGCATTTTCCACCATCAAGGAGGCAGCCATGATGAGAAGAATTTGTCGCAGTGCGATGTTGGTGTTCGGACTTGGCGTATTGGTTGGCGCGCCGGTGTTGAATGGTTTAGCGCTCGCCGGCGACAAGCATGTGGCTGAAGCGGTCGAACACGCGAAAGGCGCCGCATCACATGGGAAAGAAGGGCATGCGGATGCCTGTGTTGAGCATGCGAGTGAAGCACTCAAACATGCGACGGCTGCTGGAATGAAAAATCCCCATTTGATGGAAGGGATCAAACACCTAACGGAAGCTGTGAAACATGGCAAGGCCGGACATGCCGATGCATGCACGGAACATGCAGATGGCGCCGCGACCCATTTGGCTGAAGTGAAGTAACGCAGCAGGGTTCGTAGCTGACGTCTTTCAGCGGTCAGCGAGTTTTTTAGACGGGCAGGGACACAATCCCTGCCCGTTCTGGTATGAAGAAAAGGGTGTCATGCGCGTCGGATTTTACCAATTCGATCCACAGTTCGGTGCGGTGGCCAAGAATCTGGAGATGGTCACGGCCAAGCTGGACCAGGCGGATGCGGACCTCATCGTGCTGCCGGAGTTGTTTGCGTCCGGCTATCAATTTCTTTCACAGCAGGAAGCGCACCAGCTTGCTGAACCGGTTCCTGACGGCCCCACGGTCCGTTGTCTGGTCGACATTGCGAAACGCCGCAAGCTGCATCTTGTGGCGGGACTGCCTGAGCGATCCGGTTCCCGCTGCTACAACTCCGCCGTGGTCGTGGGACCGTCTGGTTTTCTGGGATGCTATCGGAAGACGCATCTCTTTTTCGAAGAGACACAATGCTTCACTCCCGGCGACTCAGGCTTTCTTGTCTGGGACATCGGGGTCGCGAAGATCGGGATCATGATCTGTTTCGATTGGTACTATCCGGAGGCGGCACGCACCTTAGCGATCCAGGGGGCCGAGATCATTTGTCATCCCTCCAATCTGGTCTTGCCGAACTGCCCGGATTCCATGCCGGTGCGGTGCCTTGAAAATCGCGTGTTTGCTGTGACGTGCAATCGCATCGGGAGCGAGGCACGAGGTGGAAAAGAGCGGTTGACCTATATCGGCCAGAGCGAAGTGGTCACTCCGAAGGGGGTGATTCAGCATCGGGCGTCTCATGATCAAGAGGAGCTGACGATCGTTGAGATTGACCCGGCACAAGCCCGCAACAAGAGTTTGAATCGCTACAACGATCTGCTTCGCGACCGTCGCACGTCGCTGTACAAGATGTAAATTCTCTCCACCGTCATTTCCTGCTGAGAGCAGCTCAGTGCTTGCGCAAGTTGCGTGGGCAGAGTAGGATTTCGTTCTATGGACATTGAGCTCCGTAAAGGGATGTTTCTGATCGCGGCACCAAGCCTGCGCGATCCGAACTTCCGCCAGACCGTTGTGTTGCTGTGTGAACATGGATCGGAAGGAGCGCTCGGCGTCATCGTGAATCGTCCGACAGCCATGTCCATCTCTGAGGCCTTGCCTCAGGTTCCGGTGCTCGAGGGATCAGGCCATGTGCTCTATGCCGGTGGCCCTGTGCAGACGAATCAAGTGATGCTGCTGTATCGGGGTGATCAGTTTCCGGATAATGCGCACCACGTGTTCGACGGAGTTTGTCTTGGCGGAGACGTCGGCATGGTCGAACGAATTCTCACCGGTGTCGGGACGCAGGAATCTTTCCGCGCCTATCTTGGCTATTCGGGGTGGGGGCCAGGCCAGCTAGAGAATGAAATGAAAACCGGCTCATGGATTATGTTGCCCGCAGACCCGCAAGCGGTGTTTGAAAAAGAACCCACGCGTGTCTGGGGGGATATCCTCCTCACGCTGGGCGAAGCCTATCAGCCATACGTGGACATGCCCTTCGATCCATCCTGCAACTGAAGCCTTCGCGCATCCCTATTGACCGCGACTCCATCATCATTGAAGCGTGTCCACGCCGAGTGCTAGGCTCGTCTATGCTGTGAGGGAGAGTGGCTTGGTGTGGAGGTCATTGTGTCTGCATGATAGTTCGGATGCAAGGTTCCTGACGGGATCGTCGCGTCAAATGTGGAGTTGGATGAAAGAGCTTATACGAAGAGGGAGAACGAATACGTGAATCAGCCAGATACGTCTCGGCCAGGAGCAGAGGCCTTGTTGAGAAAGTTACACGAACGCCCGCACCAGCCGATCGGGAGATGGCTGCGGGCCCCGGCCCATGTGCACTATAAAGCATTTCGCATGTCCGACCCGCCGACACAGCGTCCGGCCAGTCGGGTGGAATTCCAA
>JANPKE010000260.1:0-2103 GCA_031425875.1 Nitrospirota bacterium | reverse complement strand
CGTCTCGAGACAGTGGGTAGCTCGCTCCGTAGGCCGTTGTGTTCAAGAGCCTGCTCCGCCGAAATGTTAGGAGGCCGCCCTCAAAGTCATCAACCGCCGTCGATCTCCCAAAAGATTGCTCAGGGGTATATATGAAGTTCTCACTGACGCGCAAATTCGCTCCTCTGAGATACTGATCAACCCATCGATCCAAACCAACCGTGCCCTGGAGAATCGCAGCATAAAAGTTCAAGTTCGTATTATCCACAAAGGCGTTGTAGCTTCCCCCTACCTTAAGGTCCGCTTCAATGTCTCGACTCTCGTGCCGAAGGTCGAGCCCGCCGTTCACGGTCGTCACAAAATCATGGAGCTGCGGGGCATTCCCCTGTGCGTCCCTTAGTAGGTCCTTTGGTCTACGCCATACATTGCTATCGTATCGTTCCCTCACCGAGGCCCAGGGAGCAATCTTAGTCTCCGCATAAACTGACACCGAGGGCAACGCCCCCCAGATAAGCACAGCCGCAACTGCGATCCTAAACAATGGTCTGATCTTGGCCCGTCTACAACACCACAATAGAATCACCACACTCCTTTTCAGAAGTGGCTAGAAACGGATGAGGATCAGCCGATAACTGATCCACCCGCCATATACCACATGCATGACTTTTGAAGAAACAGCGCCAATAGTGCGTCGGACACCTGCATGATTCCGTCACGGTACGACGACCGTATCGCCGGAAGTCAACACAATGTTACCCGGTTCGCCACGTCCGCTGACAAGATCATCATAACGCAGCGGAATGTGAATCTCCTGACGCTTGTGACCAGGACTCTCAATCACCCGCACAACTTGCAAACTATTCTTACTCGCATAGTTTGTGAAGCCTCCGGCCATGGAAATAGCTTGAAGCACCGTGACGTACGATTTGAGCTGGTACTTACCCGGCTTCGCAACTTCGCCCAAGACGAACACTGAATAGCTGTTGAGCTCTTTGACGTTTACCGACACGGAAGGATTCTGGATGTACCCCTTGAGCCGCTCGGTAATCTGTGCTGCAAGTGCCTCAGCCGTAAGGCCTGCGGCTTGAACATCTCCGATGATCGGCATGGACACGTATCCATCCGGCCGTATTAACGTGACCCTGGATAAATCCGGGTTCTTCCACACATTGATCTCAATCTGGTCTTCAGAACCCAAAAGGAATTCCGTGGGGACGTCGGATGCCTTGTATTCCCTCGACGTCACTGGTCCCCGACAACTAGCTTGGACAAGAACAGAGCACAACAAGAGCCCAATCGCCGATGCTCTCATCACAGGCAGATACCACCTAGACACCCTTGTCCATCGTGCGCAATCGTCCACAGCAATCCTTTCCGGTATTCCCTACCGACCAGGGAAAACCACCATTGACTCGCTCGGCACCACAAGTGTATCACCCGGCTTTAGTTCAAAATTATCCGTGATTCCGCTGCGAAGCACAATGTCATCGTAGCTCGCCGTGAACCGCTTCAACCCTGGGGCTGTATCCGTAAACCGGAAAATGACGATCTGGTTTCTTGCCGCCGTATCTTTGAATCCGCCTGCGATGGTAATTGCTTGCAGCAGTGTCGTTTTGCTCTTGAGCGGATACTTGCCCGGATGAGCAACTTCTCCGAGCAGGAAGATGTTGGAACTATTGACTTCCTTCAAGGTCACAGCCACAACGGGGTTTTGAACATATTCCTTGAGTTTGTTCGTCATTTCCTCGGCCAATTTGGTGGGCGTTTTCCCGACGGCCATCACGTCACGAATGATCGGCATTGAAAATCGCCCATCGGGACGTACTTGCACTTGTCGAGACAGATCAGGATTTCTCCAGACGGTAATGTCTAATACATCTTCGGCGCCGATCACATATTCGCTGCTGACCGCATTCGACAGCTTATCCATCATCGCCTGACTGATTACTTTCTCAGTCTGCGTTGCTGTGGAAGGTACTATGGGGACATCACTCGGCAATTTACCGGCATCTGGCTTAACCAACCCCGAATCACAGAATCCGGAGCTCGAGCTTGCCGCCAGAACCAGCACGATGACGAGAAACCACAGGGGATATTTCATAACTTCGGTTCCTTCTGTTAAAG
>JANPKE010000259.1:0-3550 GCA_031425875.1 Nitrospirota bacterium | reverse complement strand
GCAGCGCAAGGTCGCTTTTCGAGGGTGGGAGCGGTGGCTTTACAGGGGCCGCGGACCCGCCACACCCGATCACCAGACCCACAACCGCAACGAGGCTGGCCAAAGACACGTACTTGAAGGGATTCATCGAGCAATCCTTGTACTACGCATACTACAAACAATACACGATTTGAGGGGGTCTTCGCGAAGAGGAAATGAAAAGGCCCGCTCTTCTCAAAGAGCGGGCCTCATCTTTTTCGAGAGGACTGGGTAAACTAGCGACGTTGTGAGTCCAGCATGCTATCTTCAGCGGTATATCCGTGGAGATAGGCAGAGCTGCTGCCGATTGTATACATCGGACGATTGATCGCATAGTCGAACGCATGGCCGATCGGGTTTGCAACAAACCCGATCCATCGAAGGGGATGATCATTGACAGCTGAACCAGCAACGGGGTCCGAATAGACCAACGCGGTGCTGTCCAGAATGTTGTAGATACTGGTTGGAGGCGTATATTCCTTGGTCTCGACACTTCCGCCTTGTTGGTGTGTCGTGCCGCAACCGGTGGCAACCGTGGCCAGCATCATGATGCCCAGAATGGTCGATGTTGCTTTCATGTTATGACCTTTCTTGTTTCGGCTCCATCTATTAGCATAGTCAAACCAGATACGTCACAAAGATAATCAGAAGTGTAGCCCACACCCTCGTTTCTGTCCAGAATTCGAGGGCTTCGCTCGTTAGGGAAAGATGAACGTTTCTGATGGGATAGAACGTCGAGAGAAAAGGGAGCATGGTGGGCGATACAGGTATCGAACCTGTGGCCTCTTCCGTGTGAAGGAAGCGCTCTACCACTGAGCTAATCGCCCGACCGGGAGCAAGTCCGAAAAGCGGCCAAACTCTAGCACTGCGCCCCTGGGGCAGTCAACGCGGGGGAGGCGCGTTCATGGGTGATGGACCAGCGCATTGAATTTCTTGTCCCGCAGCCAGCTCAATCTACCTTCTTTACGCGCCCTCAGTTCATACATCTGTACTCGTTCAGACCGTCGGCTTTTCATTTTGAGGTGGGTTCTAAACTCGTTTGTTTATTCATTTGCAACGCTTGGAAGCCTACACTACATGTGTATATACTGATCGGTGCAGTTTGAATGGGATGAGCCCAAAAACCGACTCAACATCGAGAAGCATGGCATTGCGCTTTCAGATTCTGCGCAAGCCTTCGAGCAACCATTGATCATCCGCCTGGACGAACGGAAGGACTACGGTGAACCTCGTTGGATCGCGCTGGGCAATCTGGATGGAACGGTCGTCGTCCTGGTCTTTACCAGACGAGGAGACACCATCCGCGCAATTTCCATGAGAAAGGGGAACAAATATGAGCGCCAAATCTACCAAAACCGTGTCAAAACGGCGTCGCACGGGCTGGGCGAAACTGCAGAAGATGACGGACCACGAGATTGATTACTCAGACATCCCGCCAACCGACGCCAAGTTTTGGGAAAAGGCGCAGGTCGTGCTCCCACCCGTCAAAACCCATCTGTCCTTACGGTTGGACGAAGATATCGTGGAGTGGTTTAAGCAGCAAGGAGCCGGCTACCAGACCAAGATCAACGCCGTTCTGCGATCCTACGTCCAGGCACACTCGGTAAAGGGTAAGACGTGAGTCACCCCGCACTCATGACTAGCCATAGGAGGTAATCCCATGGCCGTGACTTACAAGAACGAAGAGATCCTCAGTGCATCTCTTTTGGAACACATGGAGATCCATCGCCTTGTCACACAACGGGCACGCAAGAAATGGAAGAAGCCTCTCACGCTGGAGACTGTTGCTGAAGGAGCAACGTCTTGCGATATAGCGTTATCCTCACCGCTGCAGCGGCGGAAGATTTTCGACAGCTCGCTGAAGTAGCCGGTTGCCAAGCAGCTCAGAAAACTGGAAAGCGCCCCACGACTCGGCGAGCATCTCGGGAACCGTGCAGGCCTTGACCTTACCGGCTACCACAAACTCTACACCGCCAAGAAATCGATCCGCATCATGTACCGGATCATCGACCAAGAGATCCTGGTCGAAGTCGTGGCTATTGGAAAGCGAGAAGATCTCGCCGTCTATCAGGAAGCCCTCAAGCGGCTCAAGCCACGGCACCGATAGAAGAACGGCTCCTCCAAATTCTGATGAGACGATCCCCGTCTCCGCTGCATACCCGTGGCCTCGCTGCCAGACCCGAGCATGACCACACAAGCCACATGAAGACGCAAAGGGTAAAAGAGCAAAGCGTAAAGGGTTAGGGGATGTCGGGATTGGCCTCCTTGTTCAGGCACCATTCCCAGACATTCCCCGCCATATCCATCACACCCTGTTGCGTGGCCCCCTGAGGATACATCCCCACCGCCGTGGTCCGGTTCATTCGGCTTTCATCGCTGTTGCACCAGGAACCATCCCATCCCCCTTCCCACGGATACTCGCGTGTGGGATCTCCACCCGTCGCTGCCTGCTGCCATTCCCACTCGGTGGGCAAGCGTACACTGCTTCCAGGCTTGGGACTCTTGGCACTCAGCCATCGGCAAAAGGCGACGGCTTCGTATCAGGAGACTGTCTCCCGAGGGGCATTGGCCTCCGGCCAGGACGGCTGAGCGGCTCTATCACGATGTTCGAGGTCTTTCCACCACTCCTCATTTCGATAGCCATCCTCTGCTGTGAGAAACGCCTCGAACTGCGCGTTCGTTAATGGATATTGGGCAATGCGGAAGGGGTTCACCTCGAACACATGGTCGCTACCCTCAAGCTTGATGCTGCCTCCGGGGATGTCAATCCACACGAGGTCAGGCGTACCGTCCTTCACGCCGACGCCAGGCCGGGTGTCCCCAAACTCGGCGAGCTTCTGGCCGATCAGCAGACGCTCCTGATGCGACACCTCATCTTTCTTCAATCTGGCAATCAATATCTCTTGAGGTCGCACGAATCGCTGGAGCTCCGGAGAAGGATGCTTGCCGAGCTGCTCCAGTGCCGCGAGAACCTTCTTCGTGCGAGAGCCAAGCCATAGTTCTTGAGGGTTATCGCCACCTTTCTTCCACCTCCGTGCTTCCTCATCAGCATGGTCGATCTCACGCAAGGCTTCGCCGCTCTCATCAATCCACTGTTTGAGCCTTGGCCAGGCCGTAAAGAGCTTCTCATGGGCAACCTCCGCAATAGCCTCTTGTCCAGTCCCACTCGTGACCAAGACGCGGCACTCTTGCCCCGCCAAGGCGTCGATGAGTTGCACGGCGGCTCGATTTGTACTGAACGTGGAAACAGCCGCACGACGCCTAGTCGGTGGGCGCTCCCGATCCAGATGCACAAGTTCGGCAAAGACGGCATCGAACGCCCCACGCACCTCTTCCTCCAAACTAGACAAAACATCATTCGCCTTCGTCGCAATCGCACCGACCACCCCACCAATAGCCTCATAGGCTCTTATCGTAAATACCTGGCCGTTGCGCCGCTCAAAGAGTTGCTTGAGGGCATACTCGACCAGTGCGAGGTTCCCCGGCTCTTGCCCGGTCTCCTGCAAGATCCGCTCGACGAGTCCAGGCTCAA
>JANPKE010000258.1:0-5113 GCA_031425875.1 Nitrospirota bacterium | reverse complement strand
GCGTAGAGCTCCTGGTCGAACCCACCGACTTCTTGAAACGCATCGCGGCGACAGACCACTAGGGCTCCCGCGGCCCAGCGACAGAGAACAGAGACTGTGGTCCAGAACCGCAGCGTCATGCCAGCCCACCAAGGCAACCCGCCCATGCGCAGGGTGCTGCCGCAGCCAACGTATTTCCCTGAATCAATCAGCTGCAGAATCTCCGCAAGCAGACCGGGGCTTAGCAGGCTGTCGGCATCCAAGAACAGCAACCAGTCTCCAGTCGCGTGTGCGGCACCGGCATTGCGCGCCCGTCCTATTTGATTGATGGGTTCGAAGACGACTGTTGCACCGACTCGTCTGGCAAGCTCGGCGGTATTGTCAGTGGAATTGTTATCCACGACGATGATTTCAGATGTGAACCCGGATTTCTGATTCGCAGCGATCGAGGCAGCGACGGATTGCAGAGAGCCTTCGATCAGACGGGCTTCGTTGAATGCCGGGATGATGATAGAGAGATGCATGAGATCGCCATGATGCCACATTTGCCATAGGTTGCGAAATGGGCTGTCAATTTTGAATGAGGTTGAAGACCAAGATCGCTAAGGTGCAGCCTGCGGACATCTTTCATGCGTGATAAAATGCCGCCGATGCCACTCACTCGATTCCACCCGGTCATCTCGGAATGGTTTACCTCGCAGGTTGGCCAGCCGACCGACGTTCAAATCCGAGCGTGGCCCGCGATTCAATCTGGAACGGATGCGCTGATTGCCGCGCCGACCGGATCCGGCAAGACGCTCGCGGCCTTTCTCTCCTGCATCGATCAGCTCTTTAATCAAGCCCTGGCCCGCGAACTGGACGACCATACCCATGTGCTCTACGTCTCGCCGCTCAAGGCGCTGAGCAACGACATCCAGAAAAATCTTCAGAAGCCGCTGGCTGAGATTGGTCAGATGGCGCTGCAGGCCGGGCTGCTGATGCCTGAGCTTCGCGTGTTGGTTCGAACCGGCGACACCCCGATGACCGATCGGCAGCAGATGCTCAAGCGGCCGCCACACATTCTCGTCACCACTCCAGAATCGCTCTTCATCTTATTGACCGCTGAGAAGAGCCGGCGACTCTTGCAGACGGTGCGCACGGTGATCGTGGACGAGATTCATGCCCTGGCACCCAACAAGCGCGGGGCTCATCTGGCGCTGTCGTTGGAACGGCTGGAGGCGCTCACCTTCACGAAACCACAGCGAATCGGCCTTTCAGCGACGCAACGGCCGATCGAACTGGTTGCTCACTTTCTGGTCGGGAACCGCATGCCGTCTATCATCAATCGTCATTCGCCATCCGTTACGGACTCAGCACTCAGCACTCAGTCCTCAGCACTTCCCACCATCATCGACGTCGGTCATCGCCGTGAACTGGACCTCGCTGTGGAGGTGCCGAAGGACGAATTGAACGCGGTGGCGACTAACGCCATTTGGTCCGAGGTCTATGACCGCGTGGCTGAGCTCGTCCGCCAGCACCGCTCGACCTTGGTCTTTGTGAATACACGCCGCTTGGCGGAGCGGGTCTCCCATTCCTTGGAAGAACGTTTGCGCGGTCTGGGGCCGGATGTTGTGGCGGCGCATCACGGCAGTCTGTCGAGGCAGATTCGCCTCTCAGCGGAAGAGCGATTGAAAACCGGCAAAACGCGCGTCGTGATTGCCACAGCCTCGCTGGAGTTGGGTATTGATGTGGGCACTGTCGATCTCGTTTGTCAGATCGGGTCGCCGAGAGCCATCGCCACCGGGCTGCAACGGATCGGTCGTGCGGGCCACTGGGTCAAAGCGATTCCCAAAGGCCGGTTGTTCGCGATGACACGAGATGAATTGCTGGAATGTGCGGCCCTGGTGCGTGCGATCAACCGCGGCACGTTAGACCGGCTCACGGTACCGCCGGCTCCACTCGACATTCTGGCCCAACAGATCGTGGCTGCGTCAGCCAGCCAAACCTGGACGGAGGAGGAGTTGTTCGGACTCTGCCGACGAGCAGCTCCCTATCGCACCCTGTCACGGGACGATTTCGATGCCGTGGTGCGGATGTTAGGCGATGGCATCGCGACGCAGCGAGGGCGCGGTCTGGCCTATCTCTACCACGACCGGATCAATCACCGGATCAAGGGGCGACGCGGGGCTCGGCTCGCGGCCATCACTTCAGGCGGCGCGATTCCCGATACGGCGAACTACGCGGTGGTGGCGGAACCGGACGGCACGGTGGTTGGTTCGGTCGATGAAGATTTCGCCGTGGAGAGTCTCGCGGGCGACATTATGCTCCTCGGCAATACCTCATGGCGCATCAAGGGTGTCGAAGCGGGAAAAGTCCGTGTCGAAGATGCCCAAGGAGCGCCGCCCAATATTCCCTTCTGGCGCGGCGAGGCTCCCTCGCGCACCGCAGAACTCTCCGCCGAAGTCGCAACGCTCCGCCACGATATCGCCACGCATGCGTCTTCTCCTGCCGATTCAGAGCACTTAGTCCCCAGTCCTCATTGCTCAGTCCTGTCTTGGCTTGGCCAAGAATGCGCCCTCGATCCACGGGGGGCTCAACAGGTCATCGAATACGTCTTGATGGGAAAGGCCGTGCTGGGAGCCGTGCCGACACAGGACACCATCGTGGCTGAACGGTTCTTCGACGAAAGCGGCGGGATGCAGCTTGTCATCCATGCCCCGTTCGGCGGACGGATCAACAAGGCCTGGGGACTCGCGCTGCGCAAACGATTTTGTGTGACCTTTGATTTTGAGTTGCAGGCTGCGGCGACGGATAACGGTCTCGTCATTTCGCTAAGCGAAAAACATAGCTTCCCACTGGAGTCAGTGTTCAGCTATCTCCATTCAAACACGGTGCGCAACGTTTTGATTCAAGCGGTGTTGCTGGCGCCGATGTTCACCACACGCTGGCGCTGGAATGCCTCGAGGGCCCTGGCGTTGTTGCGCTTTTCAAATGGCAAGAAAGTGCCGCCTCAGATTCAGCGGATGAAAGCCGAAGATCTCTTGGCCGCGGTGTTTCCTGATGCGATTGCCTGCCAGGAGAATCTGACAGGGGAGCGGGCTGCTCGTCAGATCCCCGACCATCCGCTGGTGGCGGAGACGATGCGGGATTGTCTGACTGAGGCGATGGATCTTGAGGGCCTGACAACGTTGCTGCAGCGGATTGAAGCCGGCCAGATCCGTTGTGTGGCGGTGGAGACGCCGTCGCCCTCTGTGTTCTCACATGAAATCCTGAACGCCAACCCCTATGCCTTCCTGGACGATACGCCCTTGGAAGAGCGGCGGGCGCGGGCCGTGGAGATGCGTCGGACGCTGCCACCGGATCTGCTGGGGCAGGTGGGGGCCTTGGATCCAGCGGCGATTGAGGAAGTTCAGCGGGAATCCTGGCCGGTGGTGCGCGATGCCGACGAATTGCATGACGCACTCCTGACGATGGTGTGGATGCCCGAGCCGATACCAGCTCACTGGTCCATGCACGTGCCGGTGCTGATCGAATCCGGTCGCTCCGTCTCTCTGACGTTTCACGCTTCAGGTTTCACGTCTCACCAGGTCAATGGATGGGTTGCCACCGAAAATAGTGAGCGAGTCCGACAGCTGTTAACCGGCGGTGAGGACGCGACCTGTGATGCCGTCGTGATTGGGTGGATGGAAAGCATTGGTCCAACGACGACGGTAGAGCTGGCCGAGCGGCTGCATCTTCCGGTTCCTGCTATCGACGCCGCGATGGTCCGACTCGAAGGGCAAGGCCAGGTCCTCCGCGGCCAATTCCGTCCCCCCTCAGCCTTCAGTCCTCAGCACTCAGCACTATCCAGCGCATCTGGACCAGAGTGGTGTCACCGCCGCTTGCTGGCCAGAATCCATCGGTTGACGATCGGGATCTTGCGCAAGGAAGTGGAACCGGTGACGGCGTCGGACTTCATGCGATTCTTGCTGCAATGGCAACATGTCGTACCAGGATCACGGCAGCATGGCGAGGCTGGGTTACAACTCGTCATCAATCAGCTGGCAGGATTTGAAGCGGCTGCTTCTGCCTGGGAACCCCAGCTGTTGCGCACGAGGATGGCCAAGTATGAGCCGGAACTCCTAGATCGGCTCTGTCTGAGCGGCGCGGTCAGTTGGGGGCGCCTCTCGCCGCATCCGAAGCTGGCAGCGGGTAGTGAGACGGAGGGGCGGCGCATCACCCCGACGAGCCTCGCGCCCATCACGGTCTTCCCACGTGAGGAGCGTGACTGGTTGCTTACCGCATTCCATCGTGATGTGGCGGCAGTAGGCCCCGATCCGTTCGCACAGTTGAGTTCGGTGGCTCAAGATCTCCGTCGTGCGTTGCAGCAACAGGGCGCCAGCTTCTTCGCTGATATGGTGCGGGTGACCAACTATCTTCCCTCTGAAGTCGAACAGGGATTGTGGGAGCTGGTGGCAGCCGGTCTGGTGACGGCTGATGGGTTCGATAACCTCCGTGCCCTCATGGACCCGCATCGGCGTCGCGCCGAGGGACGGGAACGGGTTCGTCGACCTCGGCACTCGGCTGGACGCTGGTCGGTGCTTCGATCTATGAACATGCCTATGGTCGCTCCTCACTCCTCCATGGCAGCCAACTCAGTCCTCAGCACTCAGTCCTCAGCACTTCCCATAGAAAAAGTCGCTAGGCAGTTACTCCGCCGCTACGGAGTCGTCTTTCGCGATCTGTTGGCACGTGAATCGTTGGTCTCGTCATGGCGGGATCTGCTCGTTCAGTACAGACGCATGGAAATGGCCGGGGAGGTCCGTGGTGGCCGATTCGTGAGTGGGTTTGCCGGCGAACAGTTTGCCTTACCTGAGGCGGTGGATGCCTTGCGAGGCTTGCGCAAGAATAACGCTGCTCGGACCGGTGTGGAAGTGAAGATTTCAGCCTGCGACCCGCTGAATCTCGCCGGGATCATGCTGCCGGGGCCACGAATCCCCGCTGTTCCAACAAACTTTCTCATCCTCAAAGATGGGGTTGTGGTGCGGACGGTCGTCGGTCGTCAGGGTGAGACCGCGCCCTTCGCCCAAGAGCAGGTCGGTGCACGTGCCGTGCAGAAGAGTCCGTGACGTCAGGTCAGCGAACGAACGACCTGGAGGTGTCCTTCAACAGTGCG